>CAZYPS010000124.1:0-5132 GCA_964649445.1 uncultured Thermotogae bacterium
GGAGAACCTGCGGCTGGATCACCTCCTTTTTAAGGAGTATTAGTTTTATTCCTTAACTAACAACCAACCACATTACTTTCTCATTATTTTGACAAACTACGCTCTTCCCACCTGTCAAGGACCTTTGTTTATTAGTTCACAGTTCACAGTCTACAGCCCACAGCTTTCTTTCAATTTTCCCACATAACATATTTATCAAGTTTGTCGGGTTCGTCGGGTTCGTTGGGTTTGTCGGGTTATTGGGTTTGTCGGGTTAGTTTGTTTGGGTTACTTCTAACCGGGAATTACCCGGCTTAAGTAAACTCGATAGGCGGATCTTTCTAGATCCGCTGTTATGGTTGGTAGAAGTTTAGAACCACTGATTGTCCGTATAGTTGTCTTAAACTTCCGTCGGGTATGTCTGGTAAACTATCCGAAACAGGGCGTCTTCCAGGTCCGTTTTTCCCTGTTTGAACCGATAGTCTTGACGGTGGAGCTGATGGAGGAGGTCTTCCAGTTCTTTTGTATCGAAATTGTTGAGCTGCCCCCGTTTCTTTTTTACCAGCCAGTTATAGATCCCGGTTTTGTCCGCTATTTCTTTATTTGAAAGTCCATCGGAAGCAAGGGATCCAATTTTGATAAGTCTTCTTACTTCTTTTGCCAACATGAAGAAGATTTTGCTGGCTTCGACGTCCTCGCCCAGCATTTCTTCCAGAAGTTTGATTGCCTCTCTGTTTTCTTTCGTAAAGAGGGCATCGAAGAAATCGAACATTTTATCCTTACCTTTAGTCCAGACGACTTGCTTGACTTCATTTTCGGTTACCTCGCCCTGGTCCCTGTATAGGCTTAACTTTTCCGCCTCTCTTTTGACCCGTAGAAGGTCCTGCTCCATAATCTGGATTATCCACCGCTTGGCGTCGCTTGACAGCTGAACATTGTGGTCAGCCATAATTTCGGATACGTACTTCGGGAAGTTCCTGCCCGTCGGTTCGGAGAACTTTTTCGTCTCTCCTTTGTTTGCTATTGATTTGTAAAGTGCAGTGCTTTTCTTCAGTGAATCCGATTCGAAAAGCAATGCCTCGGTCTCGAAAGTGTGTTTCTCGATAATATCGGGAAAGCTATCCTCTCCAGCCAACTCTTCTGCCTGGCTGACGTGGATTATCTTCGTCTTCGAGAACAGGGAAGAACCACCGAGCAGTTGTTCAAGCTTTTCCGGCTCCAGCTGATTTCCCTCGAACCTGTAGAGTTCGGGGTCAGATAACTTTTTCCGCCAGTTTGAGATTTTCTTCTCAACGGCTTTTTCTCGCTGGTATGGTTCACCGTGGTATAGGACAATTTTGGGCATGATATCTGAAGATATAGTAGTGAAACGGGTCCGGGTAATCAATGTTTTAGTTCCGTGTTCCGGGTTTCTAGTTCCGAGTTCTGAGTTCCGGGTTTTTAGATCCGGGTTCCGGGTTGTTAGTTCTGTGTTCTGTGTTCCGGGTTCCCGGTTGGTATGGCTAAGCGATTGTTATTTATCCTGGTTGTTAGATGTGGGAGTCAAGTTTGGTTTTAAATGTCACCCCCATTCTATCTTTCCCCCATCGAGGGGGAAATGAACACCTGAGGACGCTGGTATGGTTAGACCTGGATGTTGTTACATGGACCAGTTGTCCAGGTGCAGGCACTCGGCCTTCTTTTTAACGTTTCCGCGCATTAACCCTAAATCTCTCTCTTTCTTGGTAACCTTTTAAGCCTTCCACTTATTTCTACAACAGTGTTAGATCTCCGTATCTCAATTAATTCGATTTAAAAGAATTAATGACATTTCTTCCCCCTTGATGGGGGAAGATGACAGATGGGGGTGAAGATGAAGAAGGGTGCCCTCATAAAACTTGAAAACCCCCTGAAAACCAAAACAAATTTGCCAGTACGTAACAATGGAGTAGCGGAACCCTTTAGGGTTCCATATTCTGGAGGTCTAAAGTCCTCCGCTACATTTTGGGTGAGCTGGTATCCACGTAGGTTGAAGTGACCCATTCTTTGCTCTGTTGGGCCCTCGTTTCATTTACCGAAGAATATGATTCTCCGCTTCTATCACCCATCACGGCAGGTCTGGAAAGACCTGCCTATCGAGATGGAATTTAGAATATTCCTTGCCCCCGTTAGTACAACAATTACTTCGGGTTTCGATTTAACAAGCAAGGAATTCCGGACCAAATTGTCGTTATCCTGTTAGATTATTTGCGTTTTCCCCACCAGAACCTGCATAATTACCTCGTTATGATTGACGAAAAATTTTCAAACCTGGAGACGATTTCGCCTCTGGACGGTAGGTATCGCGGTAGAGTGGAGGAATTACTACCTTACTTCTCCCAGAAGGGTTTAGATGGAGAACGAGTGAGGGTGGAGATAGAGTACCTGATAAAGCTGGGGAAACTCGAGGAGATACCGATAGAACCGCCGGAAGATAGCCTCAGAACAATTTACGAAGATTTCGATCTGGAGGATGCCCGGATAATCTCGAAGATAGAGTCGGAAGGGTACCGGGATATCCCTCCGACCAATCACGACGTGAAAGCTGTCGAGTATTTTATCCGGGAAGAGCTGAAGGAGGGAAATCTTGCCGAATTGATTCCGTTCGTTCACTTTGGGTTGACTTCAGAGGACGTGAATAACCTAGCTTACGCCCGATTGATTAAAGGAGCCACGGATCAACTTACAGAGACGCTTATTCAGGTAGCTGAGAGATTGATAACGCTTGTGGAAGAGAACGCGAACCTGCCGATGTTAGCCAGGACCCACGGCCAACCGGCAACACCAACGACTCTGGGCAAGGAGTTTGCCGTGTTCCTCTCCCGGCTGGTAGAGCAGCTGGAGAAGGTCGAAGAAGCAAAGGAGAAACTTACGGGCAAACTAGCCGGAGCAACCGGGAACTTAAATGCCCATCTGGACAGCTATCCCAACACGGACTGGAATGGCTTTTCGAGGGAGTTCGTCCGGGATTTAGGGCTAAAACCAAATCAGTCAGTGACTCAGATAGAACCGCGGGACAATATGGCTAGCCTGTTCCAGGCGGTAACACGTGTTAACAACGTGTTGGTCGACCTCTCCCGAGATTGCTGGAACTACATTTCTCGCGAGTATTTTTCACAAAAACAGAAAGGATCCGAGGTGGGATCGTCGACTATGCCGCAGAAAGTTAACCCGATCGATTTCGAAAACGGCGAAGGAAATCTGACCAAGGCGAATTCGGACCTCGAATTTCTGGCGGATTACCTGACTACCTCGAGAGCTCAGCGCGACCTCTCGGATTCGACGGTGAGGCGGAACATAGGTGTAGCGTTCGCCCACGCCCTTATCGGCTACAAAAGTGTGAAGAGGGGTTTGGATAAGGTAGAGCCAAATCGAGAAGTTTTGCGGGACGATCTGGCGGACCACCCGGAAGTCCTGGCGGAAGCCTGGCAGACAGCGCTGAGGAAGTACGGCCACTCCGACGCTTACGAGATAGTAAAAGATCTAACTCGAGGGGAGAAGCTCGATGCCGAGATGGTCGAAGAGGTAATAGAAGAGTTGTCTTTGCCCACCAATGAGAGGGCCAGGTTGAAAGAGCTGGAGCCCGAAACCTATCTGGGGAAGGCCGAGGAAATCGCAAGATCAACAGTTGAAGAGGCAAAGGAGACGCTTTCGTCTTTTCGGCCGTAGTTTTGCGCCTGGTTCAAAGTTTTGCTGAGAAGATTTATTTAGCTTCTTCACCCCCATTCTAACTTTCCCCGTCAGACGTTCAGCCGTAGGCTTAAAGGAAATGAACTCCTGAAGGACCTAGTATATGCAAACTTCAATGTTGTTATATGGACCAATCGGTTGGGCGGGGGAGCTCGGGATGCTATCTTTAACGGTATTTATCCAGCGCCTTTAACCGTTTGCTAAGCTCCGGGTGGGTGGTAAATAGCTCGAACAGTTTCTTGCCAAAACCGGGTTTCTTCTGTTTGTACTTTTCGACGAGCTCCCGGTCGGACAGGTTCTCGCTGGTGGCTTCTACGTCCGGATCGGCGATAAATAATGCCTTCATTCCCGAACCAAATGGGTTAAGCCCCATATTATTGGCATTAGAACCGCCAGCGGCTGCCCTGGCTTCTTCTCGGTTCTTTAGCTTTGCCATCTGGTTCTCTATCTTTACGAGACCCTCCTGAAGTTTTCGGGAACCTTCGAAAACCGTGGTTGCACCGAACTGATCGGCGTAGAATTCCCGCAGCCTGGAAAACCAGAGTATTGCCAGATTCAGCAGGAAGTAGAAGAACATAGCTCCCAGGGCGACGATTATTAGTGCTCCGCCATTGCGTCTTCGACCACCGAGGAATGAGGACCAGAGCAGAGCCCTGCCGAGCATCATAAATATAGCGGGCAGAATGGAGAGGAACATCATGACTTCGGCGTCGTTGTGTTTTATGTGTCCCATTTCGTGGCCGAGTACGGCTTCTACCTCTTCCCATTCCAGCGTGTCCAGCAAACCTTTGGTCACTGCTACTTTCTTGCCGGTGGAAAAGTTACCATAGGCGAAGGCATTGGGCATCTCCATGTCTGATATCATTACCTGTGGTTTGTCGATATCGACCTTGCGGCTTATATCTTCTACGGTCCTGTGGAGGTCCGGGAATTTGTTTCGGGGTGCTTTTTCTACCTTCATCGAATACTCGACCATCTTCGGGCCGTAATACCATTGCAGAAGGAAAAATGGGACTACAAATATAAGGGTCCAGATAAAGTTCAAACCCAGGACGCCGTTCAGCAAGATAGCTGCTCCCAGGGTGGTAATTCCAATAATTAGTCCCAGACTTCCCAGCATGCTGAGCTTTAATCTAAAGTTGTCCATATTCCTCCTCCCTGATTAAATTTTCCGCTAAATTATATTTCGTGAATTGGGGGAGTACAACTCTGTGTTTTAGTTCCTGGTTCCGAGTTAGGTAGTTCCGGGTTCCGGGTTTTTTGTTCCTAGTTCCCAGTTCCTGGTTCCTTGTTGAACAGCAAAAACAAAAAACACTTTCCATTGCCGAGTTTATGGAGTAGAGGAAGTCTTTGGACTTCCAAAGTGTGGAACCCTAAAGGGTTCCGCTACGTGCGCCCGTGAGGGCGACTGACTTGAGAGGTTCGAATCCTCTCCGGGTATACGT
>CAZYPS010000125.1:0-5029 GCA_964649445.1 uncultured Thermotogae bacterium
CCCGTGAATAACCTCATATGAATAAGTTAGTTTTATAAAATTTGATCAAAGAGACTCTTCAAGCTAGAAAACTTCCTGGAGGTTGCGTAAAGATCTTGCATCACCCAATCAACCAAGAAACTACGATAGTAGACTTCGACATGGTCGATTCATTTTTGGATCAAAACCGTACTAACTTACCTAAGTTTAATTTGTATAATAGTCAAAACTATTCTTAATCCAAAGTCAGTGTAAAAGTTTGTATCAAGTGTATCTCGGGGAGCTAGGGTGCACTTGATAGGAACTTAATCTAGAGATTATAGAATCGTTCATTATCGCTCACTCTGACATTATTCTTACACCCTAAAGTAAGAAATCGCTTTCCTTTATTTAAGATTTAACTGCTCTACAATACCGCTTTTCGGCTTGTAGTATTTTGTCATATATTGTTTACTCGAGCTAATTCGAACCCGATCTAATATTTTTTAAACTTTTTGACGCCCTGGAGTTTGTAATTAAAACCTTCAAGCGAGAGGATTAGGTTGATTGAATTGGGTGTGCTTCACCACCTCTTTCCTTCCTCTTTGTACCTTGCCTGAGTGATTGTTTCCTTCTGGTCTTTTGATAGGGTTATTTCTGTTGCACCAACGTTTTCCTCCAGCTGATCCGTGGTTCTGACGCCGACTATCGGTACGGTGGTGAATCTCTCCTGCTGGATCAGCCAGCTTAGCGAGACCTGGGCGGGTGTGGCGTCTAATTCGTCCGCTATTGACCGGATTTCGTCCAACACGTGCCAGCCTCGTTCGGAAATATACCACTCCTCGAAGTGAGGATCGAAGCTACCCCGGGAACCTTCCGGCGGCTCTTCGTCCCTGCGATATTTACCGGTCAAGAACCCACCCGCAAGTGGTGAGTACGGGCAAACGGCCAGGTTCTGGTCCGCACAGACCTCCAGGTAATCCAGGATGTCATCCCGATACCCTGCGTGAAATAGTGGCTGGGTAACTTTTATCGATTCCAGTCCGTTTACGTCGCTTTTCCATAGAGCTTTGGTCAGTTTCCAGGCTGCCATCGTGCTAGCGCCGAGATAGTGGACCAAACCCTCCTCGACCAGTCCGTTCAAAGTGGACAGCGTCTCTTCTATTGGGGTTTCGTCATCCCACCTATGCATATAGTATATGTCCAGGTAATCCGTGCCCAGTCGGGTGAGAGAACCCTCAATTTGAGCCCGAATGTGCTTGCGCGACAGACCTCCCCGATTCGGCCCTTCCTTGAACGGGAAGTAGACTTTGGAAGTTACGACGAAATCCTCCCTGTCTTTGTCATTTAACCAGTTTCCGATGATCTCCTCGCTCCTGCCCCGGGGCGTTCCGTAACCGTTGGCGCTGTCGATGAAGTTAATTCCCTGTTCTTCGGCCGCATTCAGTAACTTGTGGGCCTCCTTTTCGTCTGTTTCTACCACGCCTTCAGTTTCCTGACCGAACCTCCACGTGCCGAAACAGAGTTGAGACACCTCAAGACCAGTTGAACCTAATTTTACGTAGTCCATGATACACCTCCTCAGTTAATATTATTGTAAGTTTCCGATATTTCACGATAAAAAGCGGTATTTTTCAAAATCCCTGTAAAAATCTTATAAAGCAGGTGCTGGGCATTTTGGCCCGTTCTGAAAATATCAAAGCGCCTGGTTAGGGGGTTTCCGCGAAGTTCCGTCATTTGGGCTGGATTTTTGACTCTTTCAAAGACCCCCTTTACCTTTCTGGGCGTTTTGAATATTATCTTGATCCGGCGGAATACCAGTAATCCGATAAAATAAACTTGACTTAATAAATGAGATTCGTTAGCAGGAGCTTCAAAGAAAAGTGGCAAAATTACCTCTGGCAAAGTGCGGGGGCGGGTCTATCGATCCTGTTGCTTATAACCTTCACCCAAATGGTAGGTCTGGTGCTGATAGCTGCTGCCGGGTCGACCGCATTTACCGTTTTTGGTCTTCCTCATAATCGAACGGCTAGAACCAGGAACATAATTGGCGGAAACGCGATAGCTGCTTTAATCGGTGCTTCCTGCTCGTATCTTGGTCCTCTCTGGGTAGCGGGAGGAGTAGCTGTGGGGATTGCCTCATTTTTGATGGTTTTGGTTGACGCGGAACATCCTCCGGCGGCTGGGGCTGCCCTCGGCCTGGCGTTATCTGCAAGTTTTCCCGAATTGGCTTTTGTAATCGTCAGTGCCCTGACTTTTGCCGTGATCAGGATTGTCCTGCTTCCGCACTTGAAGGATCTCTATTAGGTTATTCGGATAGGGGTAGGAATTCCCTGAATCGTACTGGTTATTTGGATAAACTAGCTATTGGCGGATAAGAAAAGCTCTATACGAATATTTTTCGCCGCTAAATTCACCGGACTTTACAGAACCGGCTGCAATTATTTCTTAATGTATCCGAGAAAGCCTTTATAAAGTATAGTTTGCGGGAAAGGCCTTCCAGTCTATATTGGAAATTTAATGCAACCCTGGTTTTGATAAAAAATTCATCAACACTGAACCCCGTTACCATCAAATAGACGAGTCATTTCAAAGTTTCGTTACTATAGTTTACTACCAAAGTTTAGTCCATATCTAGGTTGTCGGCAGAATAACCTCGAAAAATACAGTTGTGCAGACAAATTGTTTCCAATATAATCAATGTAGATTATTATGGACCAACCAAGCGGAGGTGGTCCCGTTGAATGGATTAAGTTTTAAGTCTACGTTAACAGTTTCTCTAATTCTCTCCCTGGTAGTTCTCTTATCCGGGGTAACTGGTTTGGCTCAGGAGGAGACGCAAACGCCGTCGGAGGAGATTGGATCAGGTGCTCGGGAAGTAATCGAAGGGGTTTTAGTTGATAGTGACGTGTCAACAGATTTGTTATCCGAGGCAGAATCACTGATCGATAGTGGAGTTCCTCCAGGAGCTTTAGTTGCAATAGTAAAATCAATTGAAACAGGACATCTAAGTCCGGAAGAACTGGAGACCGTATTCGATGATCTGGAAGAAAATGTTGTTGGGGGAGACAAACCGCCTGGTCTGGTAATAAAGTCGATAAAGACTACTTACGATCTTCCTGATGAGGTGCCGGAAAGCCGTGGTAAACCGGATGAAGCAGGCCCACCTGAGGACGCAGAACAGGGTGAGGAAGAAGAAGAGGAATCAGAAGACAAAGGCAAGTCGGATGAAGCGGGTCCTGAGGACAAGGGGCAAAATGGAGAAAACGGGGATGAAAATGACAAAGGACCACCGGAAGATAAGGGGCCACCTGAGGACGAAGATGAAGAGGGAGCGAGTTCAGAGGGAAATTCTGGTGAGGCAGGTCCGCCTGAGGACAAGGGCCAGGAAGGAGAAAATGATACCGAAAAAGAAAATGGCCCGCCTGAAGATAGAGGGAAGTCCGACGAAGCTGGACCACCGGAAGATAAAGAGGAAGATGAAGGATAAGGTAAGCCAGTAAAACGCTGGTCAAATATTAAATATAATTAAGTTAATTAGTAGAGCCTCCTGGTTGATTCCAGGAGGCTCTTTATTTTTTCTAACTTTAGTTGTGCGAGAGCAATTAGTTTCCAGAAAATTATATACCTCGACTAATCAGTACCAGCAGATAAAACGTTGTTTGCGTCAATTTGTAAATAGAGTTAATAGCCTCGTCCCTTATGTCGGGGCTTAAAAAAACATTTTAATCATTTTGATTTTTTACTAAAAAGTTTCAGCAAGTAACAGTCAGTTCATAGCTAATTTTCTCCGGGGGTTGCTCAAATGATCTGAGCGAAACGACTACTCGTTGCCTTCTATTTAGCTAACGAGCCAATTCATACCGAGCGTAATTCTTGGAGATAAATCAGCTAGCTTTGGTAAATATCCAGAAACTAACCGGGTATACCGTAAATTTCATCTTCCAGATCCAGCTGATAAACTTTTTCCTGTTTGGTGATATTGTTTATCTGATCTACGTCATCTTCCTCCAGTTCGAAGTTAACTACTTCAAAGTTACTCTCTATATGCCCTTTTGAGCTGGATTTTGGGACTGTTACAACACCCTGGTCGATTTGCCACCGCAGTACAATCTGGGCGGGGGATTTCTGGTACTTTTCTGCGAGGTCGTTAACTGTGGAGTCCTGCAGTACTTTCGTTCTAGCCAAAGGCGCTGATGCCGTCAGGGTTACGTCATTCTTTTTACAATATTCGAATAATTTTTGTTCTCTGTTCCAGGGATGCAGCTCCACCTGATTAACAGAGATAGGAACGTTCGAAATCTTTTGGGCAATTCTTAACTGATATTTGTTGAAATTACTGACTCCAATATTTTTAACAAGACCGGATTCGTATATCTTAGAAAAAGCGAGCAAAGTTTCTCGGAGTGAAATGGCCGGATTGGGCCAGTGAATCAGGTAAAGGTCCAAATAATCGGTACCTAATTTGTCAAGCGTTTGGTCCACGGAACGAAGGACATCGTCGTAGTGAAGGTTGGTGGGCAGGACTTTAGATGTTATAAAAAGCTCGTCACGATCGTAATCCTCGAGAACTTCCCCTATTTCTGCCTCGTTCCTGTAACCTTCAGCAGTGTCGATATGGTTGTAGCCCTTTTCGAGTGCTATCCGAAGAGATTCCTTTAGCGTTTTGCCCCCTAAATTCCACGTACCGTAACCAATAAGAGGCATCTCGTTTCCAGTTTTTAAGGTCGTTGTCGGTATATTTGACAAGTCAGATCACCTCTCAGTTGTTGAATCATAGATTTAGTTCGATTGCTGGTTAGTTCTAAGTTAGTGAAGTACTATTTTCTCTCCAACCTCCACCACTAATCTTATCTTAACTGAATTTGATTAACCATTTAACCGTACGTCCAAACGTAGTATTTCTAATCTGAAAAATTATAACGATAGATTCCGGAGAAAGTAAACAATTGACCAAAAGAAAAACACCGTTTGATATGGTTCTGGATTAACTATTAATGGAGTTAAATGAACTTAATCCCCCTATCTTAAACTTCCGCAAAATGGTGCTAATCTAGCGAGACGTCAATGT
>CAZYPS010000126.1:0-4926 GCA_964649445.1 uncultured Thermotogae bacterium
AAACTATTAGACCTTTTGATATCAGTAGCCTATTTTTACCAGGAAGAGCGAGTTTTGCAAGTTACGTAAACTGAGAAACTCATCCGGCAGATAACCTCTTAGGCTTTTTAACGACCATATTAGAGTTTCGAAATAATTCATAAAACCTTTATAATGAATTAAATTACGTCAAGGAGACTTAGCTTCTGGGTGGAGTAAAGAAATCGCTTGAATCGCGCTTTCCCGCCCATAGATCGGGGCATTATGCTCAATTAATGGTTCAGCCACCGCGATTTCTATGTGTTTGTAATCTCTCACATCCATCCCCAGCCAAAGCCCGGGTATTCTGCGTAATTTTGATAAGAAGTGACGCTCTACGTAATTTAATAGTTAGTTTAACCTGTTTGAGTAGGTATTATTTTTTGGACAAATTTCTAACTTTTCGAAAAAATTAAGGAGGTTGCAGAATGGACGAAGTTAGCTCAGAAAAACCGACGGAGCTGTCTATTGATTATCCGGACCGTAAGCTAAGCAGGGTCACCTCTTTCTTTCGACCGATTCTCGTGATCCCAATACTGATAGTTCTTGGTTCCCTTTTTGGTGCACCTTACTTCTGGGAACAGGGCATGTGGCACTGGAAACTCCCGGCAATACCGGCATTTGTCGTTGGACCTACCGCACTGTTGATTCTGTTCAAACAGAAGTACCCAAGATGGTGGTTTGACTGGAACCTGAACATGGCCCGGTTCAGCACGAGGGTGTTTTCCTACATAGCTTTACTTACCGACGTTTACCCCTCAACGGACGAGTCTCAAGCAGTTGATCTCGACCTTTATTACCCCGATCCCACCGAAGATCTTGCAAGGTGGAAACCTTACGTAAAATGGTTCCTGGCGATACCCCACTACATAACCCTCTTTTTTCTCAATACCGCAGGCACGATGGCAATCATTATGGCGTGGTTTTCAATTTTGTTCACGGGTCGATATCCTGAGAAGCTATTCAATTTCGTCGTTGAGGTATATCACTGGAACTTACGAGTAATTGCCTACGCTTTCCTGTTCATCACGGATAATTATCCGTCGTTCAGTTTCAAAGGCTGGCAGGAATAGGTTATCTAAATTAAAAGGAGGAATTGATATGGGTAAAGGAAAGTTAGTCTTAGCGGGAATTTATGCCCTGGTTCTTTTGGTTGGTGTTGGGCTTATTATAAGTGGTGGCGCGATACTGTGGGCAAATACTTTTATGAAGGACTCGGATGGATTCTACACCAGCAGGTGGGTCGAGGTTGAGCGTGATTCTCACGCTATAACCAGCGACCCCGCGGAAATCAACGTAAAACATTTAGGGGGATTGCTGGGCTGGGTTGAGTCCATCGAAGTAAAGCTGGCAGCAAAAAATAATAGTGATAAAGGCGTTTTCGTCGGAATAGCAGCTGAAGAAGACCTTCGGGATTATTTGAATGGGGTGGAGCACGACGAAATCGAGGAACTGGACCTCAACCACCCAGTGGGAAAACCAAATATAACGTACAGGCACTTTCCAGGGTCCTCTTCTCCCGACGCTCCGACGGATAAGGATTTCTGGGAGGCCTCAGCGTCCGGAACGGGCGATCAGGTCCTCCGATGGGGCATTGAGAGCGGTACTTATTCCGTCGCCCTGATGAACCAGGACGGAACGCCAGGTGTCGACATTACTGCCTCTATAGGTGCTAACGTCCCTGTGGCATCCGGCCTGGGACTTTGGCTTACCATCGCCGGCCTCATCCTGGCGCTTTTATCCTTCCTTTTCCTGTTCGTGACGCTAAGGAGATCTAATATTTAAAAGAGGATTTCTAGTGCTGGGAACCATGTAAGTTTTCGTTTTTCGCAATTACTTTATTTAGTTTACTAAACCAGCAAGATGCTTACTTTTTCAACCAGGGACACCGCACGGCGAGCGGTGTCCCTGATGAAAACCCCGGAATAAAGAAATCGCTTGCATCGCGCTATACCTGCCCATGGGGGGCATTACAGACGATTTAAAGGTTTTTCAAAGAATATAAGATTTCCAATTATTTTTGATGGCGAGCTGAGTTTCTCTCTTTAATCACTTCATTCAGGATACACCATTTCTCGTTTTCATCTAAGCACCGGAATATCCGTTATTCCTGTATCAAGTTCGGCTACCACCCTTAGATAAATAAAACTTTTATATTACAGGTTGTTCCTCTTTTATCTTCCCCAAAAAGTTTTCGAGAACCGTACATTATCAACCTTTAATCACCTAACACGGAATTTTGTCTTAAGCCTCCGACTTTTCGGCAACCTAATCTCAGGTTTAGGCGACCTCAGGGAGCCAAACAGCTTATCATGAGATGCTTTCGTAATATCCCGGACGGAACTCAAAATAAAACCCTCCCGGAAGGGCGGGTAAATTGACTCCCGTCCGTTAATCGATCCTAACGTTACTCTTCCCTGTTTTCGTCGTTAACCTTTTCGACCTCCTCCTCTTCTTTTCGACTTTGTTTCCCGGAGAATTTCTCGACTGCCTCTGGTATCATCTCAATCAGGGAATCGAATTTTGACTCCCTGGCTTTTATCGAAACCACCGAAACTTCTCCGTCCTTGGCGATTATCAGCGCCGCGGGTTCTATCTTCACTCCACCCCCGGCTCCGCCGCCCTCGCCTCTGTCTCCGGAAGAACCTTCTTTTCCTTCGCCTCCACCACCACCGTAACCAACGCTCATTTTGCTTACCGGAATAACGGTAGCACCCTGCAGTTCTATCGGTTCCCCAAAAATTGAACTCGTGCTCGCGTAACTTTTTAAATCATCCGCCAGCTGCTCGATCATTTCGGCTATTTGCATAGGCAAAACCTCCGTGTAAAAATTCTTAAGCGTTTACTCAACTTCTCATCAGCCACCAGATCTTCCTCTTCGGCAAACTCCAGAGGGCAAAAATAATTAGAAAAACAATATACATTAACCTAATGTCCACCTCGAAAGTTCCGGCCAGATCCAGCTTTTCTTCCTCGAACTCGGGCCTCACGTCAACCCTCGAAGACGGAACGGCCTGATCCAGGATCCCTTTCACAGCCTCCAGCAATCCATAGAAAGTCCCGGTCAGGTAAGGATCACCGGCACCTACCCTACCTTTCAAATTTAATTCTGCAATCCTGCCGTACCTACGAATAAAATTAAGGCTTTTCCTGACCACATCGGAAAAATCCTGTAGCAACTGGAGCCACTCCATCGCATTTTTTATCTTGTCCCTCTGGTGTCTTTCCTTAGGTTTTGATTCCTCTCCTTTATCTTCCTCTTGCTTAACTTCTTTTTTATCTCTTCCGGCAGTCCTCGGATAAATGGTGAAGCGCAACCTGGAAAAGCTACCCGAAACGGTAAAACCATCTTCACTTCCCTCCAGACTGATACCTATTCGTCTCGTAATCAGGAAAAGTACGACAAGTACAGCGGCGAGACTAATCCACAGAGTCATAAGCTCCTCCATCTGGCCAATTAATCAATATTTTGCTCTTTTTATCTCTGTAGCCTTTCGTTGATTTCTTCAACCTCGACAGTAACTATTCTACAAATTGGAGACAGTAATTCCTCTGCTAAAAGTATCGAAAGAGTTCCTACAAATGGTGGATACGCACGTCCGTTTTCATTTAAAACATTCGGAATTCTGAACGACGGGAATTTTTGAGCAAACGATCTGCAAATTCCCGCTGAAATCTTCCGGGTTAACCCCGATCTATCTTTAGACCCGCAACTTTCGTTATTAAGACTGTAATTAATACTATAATTACATCATTATGAAACCCTTTCTATAGTTCAACAAAATGAGCTTAATTCTTATTGGTAGCTAATTTCCCCACTCTCCCTTTATTCTCACTTAACGGCCCGAGGTTCCCCGCTAACTACGTTATACCAGTAGAAATGCAAACGCTATCAAAACAAACCCCGCTATAAAAAGACCGATTCCAATACCTCCAGTGATGGGCACTTTTACGCCGATTTTTCCGTCAATATCGATTCCGCGAGATCCGTCCTGGTTCATCAGGACCAGCGAGTAGCGACCCTCTTCGATTCCCCATTCGAGCACTTGAGTGCCCTCGCCGGCCGTCGAAGAACTCCAGAAACCTACATCCACCGGTAGCGTATCCAACCCACCGCCCGAAAATTCTCTGTATTCAATCCTCGGCGGCCTGAAAGGTCGGTTTATATCGAGCTCCCGAATCTCATCGTACGCTACGCCGTCCAGGTAATTATCTAAGTCGTCTTCTTCGGCTACGCCGATGAAAACAGCCGAGCTATTATTGCTCCTGGCATTAATTTTGACTTTTACCAGCTGAGGCCAGTCGAATAACCAGGCGGGCCCTAATTCTATCCGCGCCGGATACGTGGTTACGCCGTATGAATCACGCTCTATGTTAATTGTTCTGGTAGAATAGTAGCCTTCGGAATCGCGCAAGAAGGTATTGGACCAGAGAAGAGCACCGCCTCCCGCTATCAGCCCCAGACCGATAAGCAATACTATAACAGAAACTGTCACTGAAAATATCTTTCCTCCACTCATCCTTACCTCCTCGGGTTTTATTAGTTAGATCGACGTTCCCCGCTGGGCAACGTTCTATGTCTAACTCTACATAATCCTGTTTTGAAGGACACTGGCAAATAGTTGATTCGTCTCGGACAAATGTCGCAGAAGTGCCTAGCTGATTTACGGTTTCAGTTTTTTAACCAACTATTCTCAAGACTATTTGAGTTAGGTAAAACTGAAGATTTATTCGAAGATTGGTGCCGGGTCAAACTTTTGACCTAATTCGGCAACCACTTTTGACTGAGGCCTTTTACTGTCTAGTAAGTTATATTTGTCTACAATAAAGCAAGTTAGCCGGGAGATGATAAATATGTGGTGGAAAATCACAATTTTCGGCCTCATCGCAGTGATCGTGCTGGGTACT
>CAZYPS010000127.1:0-4817 GCA_964649445.1 uncultured Thermotogae bacterium
GAAAACTGGGACTATACGGTGGAGGAAGAGAAAGTCCAGCTTCTGCCGGGCCAAGCAAAAACCGTGACCATTTCTTTTTCCGTGCCCGAGGGGGCCAGATCCGGTGAAAGGTATAGAGTCGAAATTACCCTGACCTCGACCAAAAGACCCGATCTCGAGAGGACGCTTACTAACACGGGAAGCCTCGCTCCTCCTCCGCCGGAAAAAGTTACCGATAATCTGTACCCTAAATGGGATACCACCTTCGACACGAGCGTAAATCAGGAGGGTGACCCGAGATTCTACTTTGGTGGGAGGGGGGATATTCCCAATGTGGGTGAAGTCACTTCCAGCCTGAGTTTCGGTATAGACGGGGTGGACGGGGCGAATCTCCGCGTGATGAAGGAAAATTGGGGATTTTCACTCGATAGTTCCTCGATATCTGGCTCTTATCTGGGGGTAAGCGGTAGCCCCCTGTTTATCGGGGATTTTAGTGAATCCAGAGGAAGGATACTATTCACGGAAGAAGTAAAAGCAATTTCACTGGAGCAGGAGGGTGATTACTGGGACGTCCGGGGTGTGCTCGCGTCGGACGAAACGGACGGATTTTCCTTTGCGGAACTTCAGGGGATTTACGAGTTCGGCACCGGGCAGGTGCTGGACGGGTTGATTACCACGGCGGAAGCAGACGGCGAGTCCGGCACGATAATAGAGGCCGGAATAGAGCTGGCAAAAGAGCGTATCGAGATATATCCGTCCTTTGTGAAGGTCTATTCCGGTTATCCAAACCAGCTCCCAACCCAGGAGTACGGCGTGGACGTAGGCTGGGAGGAAGAGGAATTTACCTCGACTTTTAACTGGGATTACAGTAGGACCAGGATCGGAGAAGGGACAAATGGTTATCACAGCACCGACAATAGTTTCTCCGCGTCGACTTCAATAGAAATGGGAGAAGAACTTGATTCGAACTTTTCATTAACCTGGACGGAGAGGACCAGCGACGACGAACCCCAGAGCAATGACCTGGTTTCCCGGACATTTTCGGGCTCCTTGAGCGGCGGTGAGACCTTTGGGTGGTCAATTGGCGGGAGGTTCACCGAAACGCGTGACGGGGTGGTGGATACGGAGATAAATACCCAGTCGGTCAATGCCAGCGTCGATTTCGAGCTGGGGGAGACCGAACACACGATTAGTACTTCATTCAATCGTACTTCCGGGACTTTTTACGATGATTACGGCAATACTTTCAGACTCACTTCGAGTTTTCCCGAGGTGCCGCTGTCCCCGACGTTTTCTTTATCGAAGGGGAGTACTGACACCATAGCCCGGATTAATGTCTCGGAAACAAGCGCAGAAGATCTTTCTATTAACCTGGCGTTTTCCAAATCCCTTGTCCGGCAAGATAGTTTTTCACTTTCCTTTTCTGCTTCCTTTCCGGGAATGTTCCGTTTTGCTGGTCCCACGAAAGGTCAGGTGGAAGGCTGGATTTTCATAGACGAAAACGGTAACGGTCGGAGGGACGAGGGGGAAGAAGGAGTGAGCAAGGCTTTGCTTGGCCTGGATAGCCGGAGCGCCTTGAGTGGCGATTCCGGTAAATATGCTTTCCCTCCAGTTTCACCGGGCGAATACGAGGTGGGGATCGAAGAAGTAGAGACAGGCTTAAAGCCGACTATCGAAACCCCGGTTTTGGTGCGGGTCGAAGCCGGGGAAAGACAGGTGGTAGAGATTCCTCTCCAGCCTCGCTCCTGGGTAAAGGGCCAGGTTTTTGATGATGAAAACAATAATGGCAGACGTGATCAGGGGGAGTCAGGTATGGGTGGAATTGAGATATTAATACAGGGTAAGGGCGAGAAAATGTCCGTCCGCTCCGGGTCTAACGGTAGGTTCGTGGTTGACCTGACGCCCGGCACATATCAGCTGGAGCTGCAGGAAGAAAGCCTGCCGGAAAGGTACGAGCCCACGACGCAGGCGACAGTTAGCGTGAAGGCTGAGAAATACGGGCGAACCGAGGTGAAGTTTGGCGTCTACCAGAAACCCAGACCCGTTGAGGTCACTTTCGGACCCCCAACTGCCTCGTTTACTTACTCTCCGCGGAGGCCCGAAATTGGTGAGGAAGTAATACTCGACGGCTCCGAAAGTTCCGCAATTGAGACCGAAATTAAGTCTTACGAATGGAAACTCACTCACGGCGACAGGGAAATAACCAGGCAAGGAGAGAAAGTCCGGGTGACTCTACCTGAGGCTGGAAACTGGGAGGTATCGCTGACAGTTACGGATCAAAACGACTTAAAGAGCAAAGCCGTAAAGACTATTACAGTATCGGAGTAATATTCAGTTCTCTGGTCTATAAGTCTATTTGGGCCCTGGTTAGTCCAGTTTTTCCCTCGCATGATTCCTGCGAATTAAATTAGAGCGATGACTCGTCCTCTGGCCATTGTCTAACAGGGTTGACTCGGTGTCAGCTTTGTTGCGTTACCCGTCGATAATTTGAATCGGCTGTCTCTGAAGAGAAAGCCGATCCGGACAAATAATTACAGGGACCGTAGGAAGTTTGAAAATCTGTTACCCCGGTAACATCACCGAAAACTCCCTGTAAGCGATGAAACAGAGCCTGATTTTTTGAGCTTAACTAGTTTTGACTCCTGCCTTCCCGGCGTCAAACTGGATCACCTCGTTATCTCCGTCTTCCAACATTCCTGTCAGCACGTTTACGACTTCCGGATCGAACTTATCCCCTTTGCCGTTTTCTATTTCCTCGAGTACTTCCCCTTTGGGTTTTGGGTCCCTGTAGGGCCTGGACGCGCTCAGAGCTTCCACTACGTCCGCCGCCCCCAGTATCCTTACTTCGAGGGACAATTCCTCACCCTCGAGCCCATGGGGGTAGCCCGACCCGTCAAGCTTCTCGTGATGGTGTAGTGTCATGTCTCCAACGGGCCAAGGAAAGTCCATCTCCTTGAGGATTTGATCGTAACCCACTTCGGGATGAGTCTTTAGCGCTTTCCACTCTCCCTCTAATAATTCGCCCGACTTTGTTAAAATCGTAGTTGGAACGTTTATCTTGCCAATGTCGTGAAGTAACCCTCCTATATATAAACCCAAACACCTGTCCTCGCCTAGCCCCATTCGACTTCCCACTTCTTTTGCAAGTTTTCCGACGTTTTGCTGGTGCATCTGCGTGTAGGGATTGCGGACACCCAGGACTCTGGATGCCGTTTCGGCAAGTTCTATGAATGAACGCTTGAACTTCTTTTGACTTTTTCGCAACTTGCTATGCCAATCAGCCATTAAGCCTTGAACAATTTTTCTATCAGTAATGTCCTGAACGAAAGCAAATTCAAACTCTTTTCCTTTATACTCCAGATAGTGATCGGTCACCTCGACAGGGAACTCGGTACCGTCCTTTCTTCTGTTCGTGGTCTCGAACCTCATGTTCTTTTCCTCTTTTAGGCGGTTCCACTGTTCTTCTCGTTTATCGAGTGTAAAGGTAGGATCGATGTCTTCTATGGTAAGGTCCAGGAGTTCTTCTTTAGAATAACCGAGCATATTACAGGCGGCTTTGTTCGCGTACTGGATAGTTCCGTTAGGCTTCACCCATAAAACGGCAGGAGTGGCGTTTTCTAAAGCAAATTGTGTAAGCTTCAACTTCTCCTCTGCTTTTTTCTGCTCGGATATATCCTTTGCAAGCCCGGCAATTTCAACGACTTCTCCGTCGGGTCCCGTTTTGAACGGGAATAGTTCCGTAAGGTACCAGCGATCGTCGACTTTTATTTCAAATTCTACGGTTTCCCCCGAGAAAGCCCGATCGCAATAGGAATAGTAATTGGAGTCGGTTTTTCCACCTAAAACTTCTTCCACCGGTTTACCGGCGATATCTGAAGATTTTAGGCTACATCCTTCCGTTAGGTCACTGGCGATGGATTCAAATAGATATTCCCCGTCTTCGTTTAGCCTGCAGCGGAACAGGTTACTGGGCAACCTGCGGATTATTTTCTGGGTTCTTTCGTCCTTCCGGTTGCACTCTTTTCGTAACTGGTTGAGCTCTTCGATGAGTTGGTCTTTTGTCTTTTCTTCGTCTTTCATTGCGTTAATCCTCCTGAAGATCCTGGGGACAACTTCTTCGTCAAACGGTCGGAACGTATATGCAGTTCTTTCGTGCTAACGATGATACGTGGCCTAACATCGACACCGGACGGGGACATTTCCCCGCCCGGTTGATGTTGGTCTCGTTAACTAACCCACGACCTGAACGGTCTTCTTCGTCGTGGTACCTTCCTTCAGGTCTATGAAGAATTCGTAGTTACCGGATCCGAGTTCCTCGGTGGAGGTAACGGCCCGGTAGGCACCTTCTTGCTCGTCGTAGGTCGCCGGTAGGGCTTCGACTATATTGGCACCGTCCTCTCCCCTGCGGGCCACGGTAACGGTAGCCATCTCGCTTCTTACTTCCTTCCCCTGGTAGTCCTTCAGGGAGAAGCCGACCTCTATCTTTTCACCGACCTCGTACTCGGCGTCTACGCTTTCGCCGTTGCCCGCTGCGGTGAGGCTTACCGGATTGTCGAATACTGTATCCTCATCTCCTGCCGGCTCGACTTTGTAACCCATCAACCGTTCCACGAACTCACCGTAGTCTTCGGAGTTCTCGTGGGCATCAAGTATCCTGTCCGCTCCGAAGTCGGAGACGATCTGGTCCGCTTCCGTCTCGTCGAACCCGGCCTTCCTCAGCCTCATTACGGCCAGGTCACTTGTCGTCATCGTCTCTGAGAGGGGACCAGCCGACTCGGAGCTTTCCCCGAACTCGCTTATCGCCTTGTCGGGATCTGTAAAGCCGTTTGCCTCCATGT
>CAZYPS010000128.1:0-4771 GCA_964649445.1 uncultured Thermotogae bacterium
TCTGGCTGCCGGGATTTAGTCTATGTCCAGAACATATAGGGTTAAATCAGTTGCCAGACAAGCTGTAGAGGGCATTTACCCCGGTAGATACTCAAGTACGGTAGAGGTGAAAGAACTAAGTTTCAACGAGATATTGCCGAGTAATATCGGTAACTATTCACTCTCTCCGGGGGGCTCGAAACTTACCGAGTCAATCATTAATTCCTGAGTTCTACTTTTTTGAAGTTTGCGGTAAAATCCCGATTTTAGTTACACTAAAGAGGGGTTTTACCATGGTAGAATTAAAGGTCAAGTGTTCAAACTGTGGAGAGGAAGTAGGAACCGGAATGGACATGGACGATGAACAGTTCGAAAAGGCTTTGCTCAAAGGTAGCACTACCGAATGTCCCAGTTGTGGGGAAGAAATTAGCTGGGGCAAAGGAGACGTAATAAATAAGGACGAGCTTTAGTTTCTGGAACGGTAAGTGGTCTGTACTCTATTTTCCGTCCGCCGGGCTCCGGGGTTAAGTACCCTGGAACCCTGAATGTCGTATACCGATAGTGTTTGTTTTGCAATAAACTCTATAAAGCCGCCTTTCAGGTATATCTACACTTCTTTGAAGTACTGAAGCTTGTGTATTTTATCCGTAAGGTGTATGATCTCTCGGTTGCAGAGAGGTGAATAAATGATTCGAGAGGACGGAAGCGAAGCAAAATACTCGGAGTCTGACCGTACTCCGACCGAAACCGAGAGAATACTGGAAGCTCTGGCAGAAGACCTCCCCTGCATGACCTTTCGTTGCCAACCGGATTCGTCGTGGACCATGACGTTTGTAGGTGAAGGTTCCCTGGCCATAACCGGCTATCCCCCTGAAGTTCTCATCGCTAACGAGGAGACTTCTTACAATGAGTTGATTCATCCTGCGGATAGGCCGTTCGTCAGAAACGAAATCGAGAACGCTCTGGCGGAAAACGAGCCCTACGAAATTATCTATCGACTCAGACCAGGTGAAGACCAAAAATGGGTCCGGGAGATTGGACACGAAGTCCCCTCTCCGGACGGTTCCATTAGGATAGAGGGCGTAGTCACGGAGGTTTCCGACCGAGCTGAGACCCGGGAGAGTCTGGTCAATCAGAGGAAGAAGATCCCCGAACTTGCCGCTTTAATGGGAATAGCCCAGGACATAGCCTCGACGCTGGAATTGAAGCCGCTGCTCGGGAAGATCCTCGACAAACTTGGGACCGTAATGGAATACGACGCCGCTTCCATAATGACACTGGAAAACGATCACCTTGAAGTTGCGGCGTACCGGGGTCCAATAAACCGGGAAGAGGCGCTAAATTTCGAGTTTCCCCTGGAGGAGGCGGGAGCAAATAGAGAAGTGATTGAGCGAAAAGAGCCCGTTGTTGTGAGTGACGTCAGAAGTGATGAACCCCTTGCTGGCGAAATTCGAAAGACCGCCCGGGAGAAGTCAGGGGATTCTTTCGATTATCTCCAGTGCTGGATGGGAGTACCGCTGATTTATCAGGATGAAGTACTGGGGATGATGACGCTTGACCACCGTGAACCCGGTCAATACTCTTTCCGGGATGCAGAGGTTGTTGAAGCTTTCGCAAGCCAGGTAGGGGTTGCAGTTGAAAATGCCCGGCTCTTTGAAGCGGAAAAAGAGCGATTGGCCTCCAGCGAGCGGAGAAGGCGCGTGGCCGAGGGGTTACGAGAGACCATGGGGATAATCAATTCCAATCAATCACTTGAAAAAGTGCTCGAGACAGTACTGGACCAGATATACTCGATCTTAAATGCGGACGGTGGGGCTATTCTCAGGCTGGTAAGTGACGAATCCGGCGAGGAGGGGCTCCTTGCCCGCTTGACTACAAAAAACGCCCCCGCGGCATTCAGGGAAGTTGACCAAATATCACTTTCAAGCTCGGATCTTGATAAGAAAACTTTAAGTAAACGACCATTGGTTCTAGAGGATTTATCCGAGGAAGACGTCGAAGATTACTATATTTCTTCTACAATGAGACGACTCAGTCGGGCCGTTCAAGAAAACTTTGGCGCCTTAATTTCAACTCCTCTGGTCGTGGGAGAAGAACTGTACGGGGTCATAGCTCTTTACTACGATAAACCGAGGAAATTTACCGATGAGGAGATTAACCTGGTTACTTCTTTCGCCGATCAGGCTTCTCTAGCAATTGAGAATGCTCGGTTGAACGAGAAGGCAGAAGAAGCAGCGGTGCTCGAGGAGAGAAACAGAATGGCCAGGGAGTTGCACGATTCCGTTACCCAGTCCCTTTATAGCGTTACGTTGTTTGCTGAGGCTGCAAAGAGGATGGCTGAACAGGGGGATTTAGAACAGGTTAGGTCCCACCTGGAGAACGTGGAAAGGATGTCCCAACAGTCCCTCAAAGAAATGAGGTTGCTAATTTATCAGATGCGGTCACCGGGAAAGACCAGCAACCGGTTCGAGGATAAGATCAAGAGTAGACTCGAGACCGTGGAAAGGAGGTCCGGAGTTGAATTTTCAGTAGAGGTAAAAGGAAGCCCCGATTTGTCCGAGGAAGAAGTGGAGGAACTTTACCTGATTGCTCAGGAAGCGCTAAATAACGCGCAGAAACACGCCGAGGCAACCCGAGTTGACGTTCACCTGGATGCTCGAGATGATAATATTGAGTTGAAAATAAGTGACGATGGTAAGGGATTCGATCCGGAGAAAGCCCGAAAGGGTGGAGGTATGGGACTCAGCAATATGAGAGAAAGGACGGAAAAGATAGGTGGGGAACTTTCTATCGAATCCGAACCCGGGGAAGGTACCACGATTTTAGTCAAAACCATCGAGTGATAATATGAATGAAAACTTAGAAACTATAGAACTGGTTATCGTCGACGACCACGGAGTAGTACGTTCGGGCGTGAAGGCATTGATCGAAACAGAGCCCAATCTCAAGGTAGTTGGCGAGGCCTCGGACGGGCGAGAGGCATTAACCAAAGTAAAAGCCCAGAACCCTGACGTCGTTCTGATGGATCTCGTAATGCCTGAGATGGACGGTGTGGAAGCCACCGGTGAAATAACGAAGCTTAGCCCGACCCCCAAAGTTTTAATCCTAACCAGCTTCTCAGAAGAGGAGAGAATTATTCAGGCTATAAAGGCGGGTGCGTCAGGGTATTTGATAAAGGACGCTTCGCCGGACGAGCTGGTTCAGGCGATCAAGGACGTGTATCAGGGAGAGTCCACGCTGGATCCCAAGGTGGCGGGTACCGTTCTTCGTTCCGTTCAAAGCGAACCTGAAACCTCTACGGAGGAACTAACGGATAGAGAAATCGAGGTTCTGGAGTTACTTGCTGAAGGTTTACCGAACGAAGATATTGCCGAAAAGCTTTACATCAGCGAGCGGACGGTGAGGTCCCACGTCAGCAATATTCTGGCGAAGCTTGACCTTACCAACCGAACTCAAGCCGCGCTTTACGCTGTTAGGGAAGGGGTTGCTGACTTGAAATAATTCCTTCATGCCAATAGATAGTAGGGCTGGTTGTTGCAGGGTCACTACCACCTGTTGCAACAGAGGTGACCGCCGAAAAGGGACTCAATACGAGCAAGATAAAGGAAATTACATCGCGGGTGATATCGCTTGTCAAAGACGGAAAACTGTAAAGTGGTCTAAACTTACAATTTACACAAGTCCTTTGGTCGGTTATTCGAATATATAACCAAATTATTATTGTTTTATAGTTTAATTATCCCGGAGGGTCAGGAAGCCTCTGTTAAGATGAGAAGTTTATAAGCTTTTTGATCACCTTCACCATGAACCTTACTCCTTTTCGTTCGAAGAACGTGTCGTTGAAATTGCCGATTAGGTAAGAATCCGTTTTTGGATGGTAGAACATAAACGCTCCAGTCGCACCAACAACTCCCCAGGATTCGAATTTTTCAGGCATGAGTAATGGTATTTTCTTTAGCATCCATATTCCGTATCCGTAATCAATTCCGAATCCAAACCTGGCTTTATCCTCCATCATGGTTTCCAGAGTTTCCTTTTCAATTATCTCGTAGTTTACCAGGGCCTTCATGAACTTCAACAGGTCCTCCATGGGAGCCACGACGCTACCCCCCGCGTAATCGATCCCGACGTAACCCTCCGGATCCTGGAAAATCTTGAGATCGTTCATCCTTTCACCCTCGTGGTAGAAATCCGCAATAGGAAGTCCAGGATCTTCGATCGGTTCGGAAGAGTGAAGTATATACGAATGTTTCATGTTTAACGGTTCAAATATACGTTCTTTTAGCACTTCATGAAAAGGCATTCCTGTGATTTCCTCGACTATAAATCCAAGAAGGTAATAGTTAGTATCCGTGTAGTAAAATTTCTTTCCGGGAGGGAAATGTGGTTTACGATTCTTTTTACCCCACTCGATCGCCTTTCTTGGGCTAAGATCGAGTTCGGGATTGTCGAGTAGCTCCTCGAGTAAGTGCCAGAAAGCGTCGGGCAGTCCGGACGTATGGTTCAGGAGATTCTTGATTCTTATTTCATTCGTGTAATCGTGACCTTTGTAAACGTGCAGACCGTCCAGAATATCGTCGTCCAGATACTCGCTAATTCTGTCTTCGAAAGATAGCTCCCCTTCCTCGTACAGGGTGCTGACGAGTGTGGAGGTAAATAGCTTTCCGACGCTTGCCATATAGTTAGGCCTGTTAGGGTTCGCCGGCTCGTCGCCCGTTTTCCCCGCAGCAATATTGACGTGAATATCCAGTGGTTCGGAATGGACCAACAAATAAGCGTTTACCGCTTTATC
>CAZYPS010000129.1:0-4726 GCA_964649445.1 uncultured Thermotogae bacterium
AGACACTCGCCACAGGCGACACAGGCGCTAGCTCTCCCGTCCTCGTCCAGAAATTCGTAATAACGCTCCTTGTTTTCCTCGAACTTCCCGTAGACTTCTGCTTCGTTATAAAGCTGGAAATTTGTCGGTATCTGAACCCCATTTGGACAGGGGGTACAGTAGTTGCAGCCGGTACATCCGACGGGAGAAATTTCCCGGTACTTTTCAGCTGCTTTTTCCATTAACCGGTTTTCTCGCTCGGCAAACTTAGCGACTCTAGCATTGCTTGCTAGTTCCACGTTCTGCTTAACCTGCTCCATGGTACTCATTCCGCTAAGCACCAGAGAGACTTCGGGCTGACTCCAGAGCCAGTTCAATGCCCAGCTTACCGGTCCTCTCTCCTTATCCGCTTCGCTTAAAATATTACTTATTTCTTCTGGAGGCTCGGCAGCAAGCTTGCCGCCCCGCAGCGGTTCCATTATTACGACGGCCAGTCCCTGCGAGTTCGCGTATCTGAGTCCTTCCATTCCCGCTTGAAAGTCCCTGTCCAGGTAATTGTACTGAATCTGGCAAAAAGTCCAGTCGTAAGAGTCCACTATATCCTTAAATACGCCCAGATCGTCGTGAAATGAAAATCCGGGATGGCCGATCTTACCTTTTGCCTGAACTTCGTCCAGCCACTCGCGAACTCCAACTTCTTTGTAATTTTCCCAGCGTTTTCTGTTCAATCCGTGCAACAGGTAAAAATCTATTTGGTCTACTTCGAGCCTGTTCAGTTGTTTTTCGAGGTATTCGTCCATGTCCTCAGGCTCCTCGATCAACCAGGAAGGTAACTTAGTAGCCAACTTAACTTTGTCCCGGTACCCGTCTTTTAACACCTTCGCGACGAATTCTTCGCTGTTGCCGTCGTGATAGGGCCAGGCAGTATCTATATAGTTAACCCCGTGGTCAATTGCATACCTGATCATCTTTATGGCTTCGTCTTCATCAATATTTCCACTATCTTCACCCTCGGTCGGCAATCTCATCGCCCCGAACCCGAGAGCCGAAGGTTTCCAGTCGAGCTGTCCGAACTCTCTGTATTGCAAATTCATCCCCCTTTTTTAAACAAAACCTTTAACCAAAAACCCCGCACGTAGTACGGGGTAACCTCTTCCAACTAAACTAAAACGCTATCCAAAAGTTGAACCGAACCTTCACTCAAAAGTCACGTAATTATCTCTCGTGTCGCAAATAGGACAAACATCTGGTGCTTCTCCCTCGACGGTATGTCCACAGACGTCACAGACCTGAATATCCCCGATATCGGGATCTTCACCTTGCTCGACTACTTTCTTGGCATCCTTATACATCTTCGCATGAGTCTTCTCAGCCGCAAGTGCCCACTCGAACGACTTCGCCGCGGCGCCCTCGCCCTGAAACTTCGCAACCTCAAGATATGTCGGATACATCTCCTCGATCTCGAAAGTTTCCCCGTCAATACCCTTCTGAAGGTTGGCAACCGTGTCTCCAACACCGTAAGGAGCTTCAGCGACAGCCGTTCCGTCCTCTTCCGGCGATCTCCGTATATGGTTGGTCGCGTGGACCCTCTCGGCGTAGGATATCGCTCCGAACAACCTAGCCACGTTTGGGAAACCTTCGTTCTCGGCGACCTCCGAATAGATCTGGTACCTCATATTCGCCTGACTTTCGCCGGAAAAAGCGTTCCTCAAGTGTGACTTAGTCATGTCTGAAACTTCTCTCATTTCTTTTCACCTCTGGTTAAAAATTGTAGCGCCTCCTCGACCTAAAGCAAATACCTCTTGCTTTTGTATCCTGGTTTGCCTGGGCTTCACTCTTAACCATATTTGATCTCCAGTTAAACGAATTTTGATTTTTCTCAATTGCAAAACTACCATTTCTTAGAGCCAACCTCCGGTTAAAAAATGGCGGATTCGGAGATACTTTGGCAATTAACAGGAATTCTATCGGTTAATTTTTAAGGAAGGTGAAAACCATGAGTGAAACCGAAAAAATAAAAATACTGACTGCCGAGGAAAAGAGCGAAGGTAGCGGCGCCCGGGTGCTGCGACCGTTTCCGGGCAGCCAGCTCTCTCACGTTGACCCGTTCGTTCTAATGGACGAATTTTTCGTGGATCCTTCCGCCGAGTTTCCCGAACACCCACACAGAGGGTTTGAAGCCGTGACTTACATGCTCGAAGGTGGATTCGTCCACGAGGACTCCGCCGGTAACAAAGCAACGGTAAACCAGGGAGGTCTGCAGAGGATCACAATGGGGAAAGGGATAAAACACTCCGAAGCCCCGGCGAACGGCGGAAAAGTCCACGGGATCCAGCTCTGGGTAAACCTGCCGAAAAATCAAAAAGATGCCGAACCCGGTTACGAGGTAGTTGCAAAAGAGGACCTTCGGGTAGATAAAAAAGATGGGGTCTCGATAAAAACACTTATCGACAAGGATTCCGGGCCTAAACTCAGGACCGAAGTCGAATACAGGGAAATCGAGCTCGATAACGCCGGATTTACCTTGAAAGTTGAAGAAGACCTTCAGGGGTTTATCTACGTTATTGACGGGACAGGAAAAATTGAATCGGAAGACGAAATAATCGAACTATCGAACAGTAACGCCGTCGTAAAAGACTACCCGGGTGAGCTGAACCTAACCGTCACTTCGAAAAATGGTCTGAAGTTCATCTCCTTGAAAGGAAGTCCTCATCGGGAGCCGATAAACATGCACGGCCCTTACGTGGACTAAACCGCAACGCCAGATCAACCGGGTTAAACGGCCTGGTAGGTTAAGGAAGCAATTAATTCAATTAATTCCAATAACCTCTTGCAAACAGTCCTAAACTAAATCAGTTTCTTCGATACTCTTGGAAATAATAATATGGCCCGGAGAGGAGGTCCCGACCTCCGGGCCACACTTTTCTTAGATCTGGCAGGTTAAAAATCTCTGGCTAATCTAACTCGGTTCTTATGGTTAAACCTCTCGGACCTTATTTAATCCAGTATCGACGTCGGGTCCGATCAGGGTAGTCAAGTCGTTACAGCTGATCCAGGTTCTTCTCGATATCCGCCTTCTCTCGCTCTTCCTCGAGCCACTGGTTGTATGCCTGGTTCTGTTTCTGAGACTTCAACGTATTCCTGACCTGATCCCTTACTTCCTCTAACGGTTTCACGTTCCCTTCCTGGTCAGTGTAACGCTGTTTATTCTTGTTATAGAAAGTCTTTACTTCTTCCTCGCTGACTGAAACTTCATCCGTGACCCTTTTTCTCAATTTCTCTGTTTTAAGGCTCTGGCTGATCCGGGACTTCAGAGCGTCCATTGTCATGTTCTGATTTTCCTTGAGATAATCCTTCAGGTCACTCTCGTCGCTGAACTGCTTGTTTCCCTCAACGATTTTAGTTATTTGTTCCTGAACAGCCTCTTCGGAAACAGTTACTCCCAGTTCATCGACTTTTTGAGCCGTAAGTTTCTGATTGATAAGCTGGTCCAGAACGTATTTCCTGTATTCACTGAGGAAATTCTGCCCCGCTTCGCTCGTCATGAGAAACTGAGAAAAAGACCTGAACTGTCGGGACAGGGTCATAACTATTTGCTGGACCTGGGAAGCCTGGGATAGTTCTCGCTGAGTTATCTTTTCACCATTTACCGTAGCCAGAACGGAGGTCTGTCCCTGATTGGAATTATCCTGACCAAGAGCCACAACAGAAGAGAAAACCAGAAGTGAGATTAACAAAGTGACTAATAAATTTCGCTTCGTAGAAACCACCAAAATCACCTCAAAAAGTTTCAAAATATCGATTAAGGTTTAACTCACAATCTGACAGTT
Source organism: uncultured Thermotogae bacterium (assembly GCA_964649445.1). Taxonomy (GTDB): domain Bacteria; phylum Bipolaricaulota; class Bipolaricaulia; order M55B111; family M55B111; genus JAGXLP01. The sequence goes on from CAZYPS010000129.1 coordinate 3,810, forward strand.
TATTTTATTAACCAGATGTGAAAGGTTTATAAAGAAATTATTTGTAACAAATAAGTCGAAATCCAATTAATCCCGATCGACCCCTAATTCGGCTTATTACGGTTCTGGGCGGGACAGCAACTATTTCCCGCGAATCCGCGGGAAAAGTCATTGGCCCTGTGGGGTTAGGACCGGACAAGCCGGGAAAGAAACCCGGGGAATTACCAGTAGCGAATAGCTAATCACCTCCCGCTAAGTCCAGCTAGGCCGAAAGTGACGAAAAGCAAAAGACCTCTCCATTCTTTATTAATGATGCTCCTAATCTGAGTGATCGATATTTTCTATCGAGACGGGAAGCTTTCCCCTGGGTTTTACTTTACCCACCAGTACTCTAGCCGAAGCTTTTATCATAGGGTCGTTTCCTCCGCTTGGCGCATTCCAGCGGTTGTAGGAATACGTAGCCAGGTAAGCGGGTACTTCGGGGAACTCTCTGATGTCGTAGGGTAGCCCTTCAGCCACGACTACGGTCTCGTCATTAGTCTTCAGCAGATTTCTAACGAGCCTTACCTGGCCTTCCGGTAATGGACCACCGGAAAAGGTTAACACCACTACTTTATCGACACCGGAAGCGAGATTCGCTGCCGAATTTATCGCAGAACTGGAGGGCGACCAATCATTGGAACTCTCCGTATTTGGCGTCCGGTAGACCGACAACTCAAGGGCGAGCATAACCCTCTCAAGAGCGTCCCTTACCCGGTAGACCGAATCCTTTACCCCAACCAACAAGACCTCCGACCCACCATTCAGCGGTACGAGATTTTTTTCGTCTTTAACCAAAGTTACCGCCTTTTCGGCGATCGTCCGGGATACTTTTTTATGTCCCGGGCTTCCCGAAATATAAGCCGCTCCGGCCGGTTCGGTAAGATTATCACCCTCCA
>CAZYPS010000130.1:0-4580 GCA_964649445.1 uncultured Thermotogae bacterium
TCGATGATCGTTTTTTCGCAGATCTTTAACGAAGACCAGATACGAGAAGTGGCAGACAGGATGGATTCCGAATATGGCGAAGAAGATAAGTTAAGAAAACAGATACACGGACTCCACCATAGACTAAGCGATATTTTGAACGATTCCGATTGCGATCGAGATAAAATAAGGAAAATAGTTGAAGAAACACACAAGAAGCTCGACGAATTGGGATTTGCCGAGGGGTGAATGCATGAATCAAGTCATCGAAGTCGAGAATTTGTCAAAACATTACGGCGATCTAAAGGCGGTTGATGGAATAAGTTTCAAGGTCAATAGAGGAGAAATATTCGGTTTCCTCGGCCCGAACGGTGCAGGTAAAACCACTACGATAAAGATGCTGACCGGCTTGCTCAAACCGACCTCCGGAACTTGTAAGGTTTCCGGCATGGACGTTTCCCGTGAACCCATGAAAGTAAGAAAACAGATCGGGCTGGTATTTCAGACGAGCAGCCTGGACGAGAAGCTAACCGGTAGGGAAAACCTGAGCTTTCACAGCAGACTCTACAACGTACCCCGAGATCTCGAAAAGGAAAGAATAGAAGATTTAAGCGAGAGAGTCGGTCTTTCGGACAGATTATCCGAAAGGACGGAAAACTACTCCGGTGGAATGAAACGCAGGCTAGAACTAATCCGGGGATTGATCCATCACCCTAAGGTTTTGTTTCTGGACGAACCCACGCTCGGCCTGGACCCCCAAACCAGGAATCATATTTGGGACTACATTCAGGAATTAAAGCAGGAGGAAGATCTCAGCATATTTCTTACGACGCATTACATGGACGAAGTAGAGCTCGCTCAGCGAACTGCCATCATCGACGAGGGTAAGATTATCGCTCTGGACACCATTCAAACTCTAAAAGACGAACTGGGCGGGGATTTGGTATTTATTCAGACCGAAGACAACGAAAAATCGCGGAAGAGCCTGGAAGAAAACTTAGATTTAAAGGTCGAAAAAGTCGATTCAAAACTCAAACTAACGGTTGATAAAGGCAAAGAATGGATTCCAAGATTGACGAAATTAATCTCGGAGGACATCAAATCTATAAACCTTCACGAACCGACGATGGACGACGTATTTCTTCATCTTACGGGGAAGGAGATAAGGGACCAGGGCTCCGGCGACGATTTTGCCAATTCAGGAGTGACCATGCATGGTCACGCTTAAACACGGCGCGATAATATGGTATAGAGAAATACTTCGGTACTGGAGAGAAAAATCAAGAATCATCGGCTCTCTAATGATGCCGTTCTTCTTCCTATTTATTTTCGGTTCCGGTTTGTCTTCTTCCATAGGAGGAATGTTAGGGGGAGCCAGCGAAATGGCTCTAGACTTCAAGAAGTTCATGTTCCCGGGCATAATTGGCATGACAATACTTTTTACCTCGATATCCTCGGGGCTTTCCGTGGTCCGGGACAAAGATCACGGCTTTTTAAAGGAGATCCTGGTGGCACCGGTTGCAAGGATAGCGGTGGCAGGCGGACGAATACTTGGTGGTAGCACCGTTGCAATGATTCAGGCAACGCTGCTATTTATCTTTGCTCCACTTGTCGGCATCTCGATTACGCCCATTCTGGTTTTGAAAGTGTGGGGGCTGGTGTTACTCGGTTCCATTGGGTTTACCAGTCTGGGTAACTACATCGGGACGAAACTTGACTCCACGGAGGGTTTCCAGATGGTCATGAACTTTCTGGTCATGCCCATGTTCTTCCTCAGCGGTGCCTTCTTCCCCCTCAAGGATATACCCATCTGGATGGCGGCGATAGTTAGAGTTAACCCGTTCTCCTATCTTGTGGATTCTGTACGCCAGATATTTTTCATTTCCATGGGTTTTACGTCTTCAATGATGGCAAATCTACCTGAAAATGGCCTTGGACTTATCATCTTCGATAACAGAGTAACTATATTAATGGACATCGGGATTATGACCTTTTTCGCCCTGACTCTACTTTTAGTGGCCGTCCGGAGTTATCACCACATGGAGTAGGGGTTAGGCTCAGTTCTTTAACCGGGTTTGGGCTTTTCATTTTTATAGTAGGAAAATGGCTTAGATAATTAAGCGGATTCTATTGGGAAATAATTGCTCTGCCCCATGGATTTGAGTAAACAAATTTCGTTCCTTTGAACCAATCACGTCGAAAAACCCGATATCAACTCAGGACCGGGTATTGAGGTAGAAAAATGAAAAAGATGGCTTTTATCACCGGCGCAACGGGAAACGTCGGTGGCGCGATGTTAAATAGTCTTCTGAAAAAAGATTCGAGCGATCTGAGGATTGTCTTTGGAACCAGAGACGCGGATAGAGCAAAAGCCGAGCTGGACGAGGAAAAAGTCGAATTCAGATATTTTGATTTTAAGGACAGTAACTCGATCACAGGAGCAAGTACTCACCTTGAGATTGGTATAAATGTCCGCTTTGTTACACATTACTCAAACTCGTATAATTCATTATAAAGATCTTTTGAAGGTTACACATTGGGAGATCAGATTTAGAAACTTTTCTAATAGGTTCTTTCGGTATTCCTCCCAAAACAATGGATGAGATGTTGAATTTAGTGATTACGGAAGAGGATGCAGATTTGTCGGGAAGCAAGGAACGAATTTTATAGCACCGAGGTGTACATTATGACGATACCTACCGACCTCGACCTGGTGGTATCGGATTTACCGGAAATTCCGGAAGAAGCTGTAAAGGACTACAAGGACAACACGGAAGCCATGCTGGAAGACGTGAACGAAGAGCTCTCCAGCAGGGACGATATAACGGATTTAATTGGCGATAACCCTTTAGAGATAATGGTTGACAACCACCAGAACCACATCCAATTTATGACCAACGTCTTTAAGCTAAATGATTACGAACTTTTAGTGAGAACTGTCTCCTGGGTCTATAGAACGTATAAGAACCACGGTTTTTCCTATGACTACTTCCCGGTCGAACTGGAAGCCTGGATAGACGCTGTTAACGAGCACTTAAGTGACCAAAACGCCGAACCAATCAGGGAAGTTTATTCTTTCATGCTGGAAAACCACCGGCAGTTCGTGGATATGGCAAAGAGCATGGCCGAACTCGAGATCGATATTCCGGACAAGTGGAAAGGACCAGCCGACGAACTCCTAGAAGCCTTACTTAACGGAGACCGGAAAAGAGCAATGAAGGTGACGGAGGATAATGTGAATTCCGGAGACGATGTCGGGGACTTCTTCGAGTACGTGATAAGGCCGTCAATGTACCGAGTGGGTAACAAGTGGCAGGAAGACGAGATATCAGTAGCGGAAGAGCATCTAGCTTCTTCAATGATTTCCAGGGTAATCTCGAATCTGTACTCCAGATTTGTCACCTTTGAAGAGACCAAAGGGAAGGCAGTGGTCACCGCCGTAGCCAATGAATTCCACGAGATAGGTTCCCGGATTATCTCCGATTCTCTCGAACTCGATGGCTGGGACGTGGATCACCTGGGTGTGGATACGCCAGAGACCGAGCTCATCGACCTATTACTTAAGGGAAAACCTTTTCTGCTCGGACTATCATTGGCCATCCCATTCAACATGAATAAGGTGGTTGAAACGATAGAAATGGTAAGGGATAGACCGGAACTCGATGATGTTAAGATATTAATCGGGGGCAAGGCTTTTAACGACAATCCTGAACTGTGGAAAAAGACCGGCGCTGATGCGTGGTGTAAGGACAGCAGGGAAGCCGTAGAGGTGGCAAGAGACTGGTGGAGGGGGCAAACAGTTGAAGCTTAAAGAAATCTCGGATTGTCCTTATCCATTTGGTCATTATCTAAAAGAACTTACCAATATCATAATTGTCGTATTCGACGATAACCGAAAAATGATTCAGTGTAACGAAAGGTTCTTGGATCTAGCAACGATAAGTCCAAAGGAGATCCAGAATAGAAAAATTAAAGATCTGTTCATCACAGAGGAGTCGGGTTTCCCACCTCTACCGGAAGAAAACACTCACGAAACCGTCAACCTGCAACTTAGCGACCTGCTATCCAAAGAAGACGATTATTTTTTCACCAGTTATATCTTTAATGACGGCAAATATTATTACCTTATCGGCGAGGAGAGACAGGTGGAGGAGAGGGGAATAGTAGAAAAGATATCGCTGTTAAACAACTCACTATCCAATAAAACCCGTAAGATAGCCAAGAAAAATAAGAAGCTAGAAAAGGCGAACGAAAGAATAGAAAAGCTTTCAAAAACAGATGTCCTTACCGACCTCGCTAACCGAAGGCATTTCATGGATTATTTGGAGAAAATGATTTCCCAAGCTCATAGACATTCCGACCCTCTATCGTTGGCTATGATTGATCTCGACATGTTCAAGGAAGTCAACGATACCTATGGCCATAGTGCGGGGGATGACGTACTGACGGCCCTAGGTGAACTTCTCAGCGAGGAAACGAGAAAAGAAGACATGGCCGGAAGGATTGGTGGCGAAGAGTTTGCCGTAGTACTGGCCCAGACCGACATCGAGAAAGCCGCAAATTACGCGGAAAGAATAAGGAAAAAGATAAACAAGTTCGAA
>CAZYPS010000131.1:0-4576 GCA_964649445.1 uncultured Thermotogae bacterium
TTAGGGATATGGGAAAGGCCTATTTTTTGGACCTCAAGGACGGATCGGGAGAACTTCAGGGGTATACTAACGTAGATCTGCTCGGTGAAAAGGATTACGAGATCCTGAAGGACCTCGATATAGGGGATTTTCTCGGACTCGAGGGACTAGTTTTTGTGACGAACAGGGGCGAGTTATCGGTAAAAGCTAAAGATTTTACGTTATTGAGCAAATCCCTGCATCCACTGCCGGAAAAGTGGCACGGACTTCAGGACGTCGAAAAACGCTACAGGCAAAGGTATTTGGATTTACTTTCCAACGAGTCCACCAGGGAAATCTTCGTCGCCCGAAGCAAGTTAATTAGTTCGTTCCGGGATAACCTGAACGAAAAGGATTTTCTCGAGGTCGAAACCCCACTGATGCAACCTGCGGCCGGTGGAGCTACGGCTGAACCGTTTGTTACCTATCACAACGCTCTTGATCAGGAATTATATCTCAGAATAGCTCCAGAGCTTTACTTGAAAAGGCTCGTAATCGGGGGCATGGAAAAGGTTTATGAACTTGGGAAGAATTTCAGAAATGAAGGTGTTTCTACCGAACACAATCCGGAATTTACGACGATAGAAATTTATCAGGCCTACGCCGATTACGAAGATGCTATGGAACTTACCGAGGAGTTAATAACTGGGGCTGCTGAAGAGGCAATTGGTACGAAAGAACCCGAAATTGACGGGCAAGTACTGGACTTCACGACCCCCTGGAAAAGGGTATCAATGGTTTCCTCCGTCGAGGAAGCGACGGGGGTAGAGGGCTTAAAAGACAGGTCGGCACGGGAACTGGTCGAATTCGCGAAAGAAAATGAGATCGAATTACCCGAGGCCGAATCGGAGTTATCCTGGGGAGAAATGGTTGAGGTTCTCTTCGAAGAATACGTCGAAGAAGAACTCTTCCAGCCCACGTTTGTCACAGACTTTCCTACGGACGTTTCCCCTCTTGCAAAAACTAAAAGAGATGGGGATAGAGAACTGACAGAAAGGTTTGAGGTTTTTGTCGGGGGAATCGAAGTTGGGAACGCGTTTACCGAATTGAACGATCCTCTCGAACAGAGAGAAAGATTTAAAGCCCAAACGAAAGGGGATGACGAAAAAAAGGACGAGGAGTTCCTTAAAGCCCTGGAGTACGGAATGCCTCCCACTGCCGGTATCGGTATCGGCCTGGATAGACTTTTAATGGCCATTACTGGAGCCGACTCCATCCGGGAAGTGATTCTCTTTCCTGCCCTGAGACGGAAGGGGTGAGTTTGATGGAAGGGAAAATTTCTAACTATTGGAGTTCCCTTGTAGAAAGGGTCGATAACTTCGCTTTATGGTTGGTAAATAAAGATGAACTGGGGCTCGAAGTAGTAAGCGAAAGCTGGCTCACCAAGAAGTTTTCTCGTTATCTCGTAGCCGCTACGTATTTTGGTGATGGTTACCTTTGGGGCCTTGCTGGGCTTGCTCTCATACTTTTCGGGGGAGCAAAAGGTCGTAACTACGTGTTGATAGGACTGGCGATCAGCATAGTAAACATAGCCGTTTTCCGTCTTGTAAAAACTATCATGGAGAGACCCAGGCCGGTTACACTTAGATCCCGACCCATGAAATATAGAATGATCGACGACTTTGCTTTCCCTTCCGGTCACGCCACAGTGGCTTTTGGGATTGCCTACGTTATTACTTCCGCTTATCCTGGCCTATGGTGGGCCTGGACCGGAGCTTACCTGGCCTCCCTTCTCATAAGTATCTCGCGAATATTCGTCCGAGAACACTACCCTTCTGACGTGATTGGTGGGGCGATTATTGGTACTCTCGTTACATCCCTGCTCCTACCGGTTTTTTCCAGCCTCGTTTTTTAACGAAACTTCTCTAATTTGGTTCAAAGGTACTCGTTGGGGAAAAGATTACTTTATTGGCTCAAGTTCTTCAGGGTCGTCGAACTTTCACCCATTCTACCTTGAGCCTAACAATTCGTTAACTTTCATCTTCTATGTCAGGACTGATTTGAACTTCGTTAACTCGCACCTTAATTTTGCTCTCTTCCTGCTCTTCTTACTACCCATAACAATCAGGCATCGGCTTCGGTTAACTTATTATTTTTTCGGAACAATTGACACCCTTGAACGGAGCACCAAAGTAATTAGCGTTCCTTCGGGGAGATGGGGGTGATTTATCTTCTGACCAGGCAGATTGCCGGAAGAAATTTCAACCGGCGTCTCTTCTATCTGGAAGAGAAATAAAAATCCAGAGTAGCTTGGTTTTTAAGCGACTGGTTCTTTTGTTTGCGTCGAGGTTTTTGGTAAATTACGTGATCTAATTCTGGTTGAAGATCGGTCTTCCAATATTAAGTATGGGGTGGATCCTTAGTGCTCCCTGAAGTTCCCTGCTAACAGGGTTCCTGAATTATCTTTGATAGTTATAACCCTTAGGGTATTACTTACTGAACTTTGAGGGGGGATTTAGGTTGAGCTGGATAACTCACTCGGAGGCCATATTGTAAGCCGCTTTTACGTGAATCTTTGTGGTATTTAGCACGGGAAATCCTGTTTCTTCTTCCGAGAGGATAAGCGGTAGTTCGGTACAGCCAAGAATAATTGCTTCGACTCCTTTCGTTCTTCTCATCTTGTTAGCTATATCGACCAATTTTTCTCTCGTGGGGTCCAGTATCTGGCCGTTTACCAGTTCGTTCATTATCTTTTCGTGAACTAATTTTTGATCATTTTTTTCAGGGACGACTATTTCCATCCCTCTCTTTTCGAAGGTTTTTTGGTAGAAGTCACCGGTCATCGTGAATTCCGTTCCAAGCAGTCCTACTCTATCAAAACCCTTTTCGGAGGCAACGTCTGCTGTTGATTCCACGATGCTCAGGAGTGGGATAGAAATATCTTCTTTAAGTTTTTCGTAGTACATGTGGGGCGTGTTGGAGGCCATCAGGGCGAAATCCGCCCCGGCATCTTCAAGCGCAGCCAGCTTTCTCCGGAGCAACGATATTACCTGGTTGTCCTTCCCCTCGGAGGCAGGTTTACAGAAGTCCTCGAAGTTGAGGCTATAAATCATCAGTTCGGGATACCTACCTTCCGGTTCCCTTTCCTTTGCCAAAGATATAAAGAGGTGATAGTATTCCAGGGAAGCCACCGGGCTCATTCCTCCAAGGATGCCAATTTTCTTCACCGGTATCCCCTCCGGTCAAACAGTTGGTTTTGACGGGGTATAGCGGTAAGGGCAGTCGGTTCTTTCGCAGCCTTCACAGGAGAAGAGGTCTTTTGCCTGCTGAATCTTCGTACCCAAGCCAATTACGAACGAACTGGATTTTTTCGGAACCATCGTGAACGAAGAAGTAAGTTGAACTCCTATAACGGAAGGGTTTAAAGAATCAAATATAAATTTCTGGTTCTTGATCTTCCAGTGACTGGAGCCGGAACCGGGGGAAAATGACCGAGTATTGTGAAGCTCGTTATCCCGGGAGTAGTCGAGAACTTTTTCCCCTAACCTGTCGGCAGTTTCACTGACGGTGGCCGACCCGACCGAATCCAGAATGTTGCTGAGAGCGTAATCTCCTTCTTGCATCAATTTGTCCACCCTTTCCTCGAGATCTGTTCCTATCGTAGATACGCCGAAGGCGAGAAAATCGGCTTCATGTAGTGGTTTGGGCAGGTGGAATTTGTCAATCCATCTCTGATCGTTTTCCCCAATTGAGTAAATCGCTTTCGAGTCTACCAGCTGATCACCCATTTCGAGTCCTTTATCAATGTACTTTTCAATTTCCCTCTGACCGCCAAATTTTAAGTACCGTGATTCCCTTCCTATGTCCCTTTTTAAATCGAAGTTGAAAGTCAATTCTTTTGGCTCTACTAAGTATTCCATTAACTATTCACCCACTATTTTCATGACATTAAAGATAGGAATTTCTCTCAAAGTATGCAACGCTCCTGAGGGGGGAATGGTGGTTCAATCAATTGGTAAAGGGTCTTTTAATGTTTCGTTCGTCTTAAATACCTTGAAAGGCGGGGTGAGGATCCTTATTCTACTTCGTGGGCGATATTACGAATATTATAATCGTGTTATTAATGGGAGGGTGAGAAGTTGGCCAATACAAAAAGGTTCGGCGTTTCAATTGACGAAGAGTTGCTGGACAGATTCGACGGGATAATTGAGGAAAGAGGCTATGATAACCGCTCAGAAGCTATTAGAGATATGATAAGGGATGGGCTTGTAGAACGAGAATGGGAGGAGGACGACGAGGTAATGGGGGTAGTGACGCTTCTATACGACCATCACAAACGAAACCTTTCCGACAAGCTAACGCACCTACAGCACAATTTCCACGAACTAATAATTTCTACTACCCATTTACACGTCGACGAGGACAATTGTCTGGAATTGATCGCCGTTCAGGGTAAAGGCGGAAAAGTAAGAGAGGCCTCGAACGAACTTATCAGCACTAAAGGCGTTATTCACGGGAAGCTGCTGGCCACCTCGACCGGTACTGAATTGTCTTAGGATGAGATAAATATGAACAAAGAGATTAGCTGGAGACTTTTTCTTTCGGTGGTTTTTATTCT
>CAZYPS010000132.1:0-4576 GCA_964649445.1 uncultured Thermotogae bacterium
ATGAACAAAACGGTTTGAGCACGCGAGTCGGAAATTTCTCGACCCGGAAAGCCCGAAGGTCGAACACCCGGACCGCCGAAAGGGTGGAACCGTGCCCGCTCGCCTCGATGTTCAGCTTTGACTGAAAAGATTTTCCTGAACGGTTTCCAAACCCATATTTTTTACACAGTTGTTTCTACACTATCTCTCGAGGGCTTTTGCCAAATAATCCAGGGATGAAAATACATCCTCAAGCGAGTAGAGTTCAAAGATTATAGTTTTACTTTCACCGGAATTGCTTAGCCGAGCGATTAGCCGGTCTAGATCAATAGTCCCCTTTCCCAGCTTTTCGTGTTCGTCTTTTTTACCGTTGTTGTCGTGGAAGTGGAAGTATTGTGGGTTTAATTCTGATAGTTCTTCCAGGGAGTCAGAGATATTTGCGTGTCCTATATCCAGGAGAAAGTTCGAGTTCTCAAGTTCGGATAATAAGAATCTTACGTCTTCGGGCCTGTTGCATAGTCCGTGAGAAAGGTTTTCGATTAACGGAATTATGTTTTGTGAAGCCGCGTATTCGGAGAGCGCGGCCAGCGACCTGAGGGAGTTTTTGAGATAAACCTCTCTCGGCTTCCTGAGCGAATCAAATACTTCCAGGGGAGGTAGGTTCTGCCGGTAAAAAAGGACTCCCGGGTGAAATACGACGTGGCCCGCTCCGATATTGGCGGCCAGGTCAATTGCTTTTCTCCCCTCGTCTACGTGAATTTCCCTGATGCTCTCTTTGGGATGGGCCAGGTTATCGTATAGAAAGGGAGAGTGAAGGGAATACTCCAAATTGTGCTTCTTTCTAATTTCGATTAGTTGGTTTACAACCCTTTTCCCGTCTTCCAGATTTTTCGGGAGTGATAATTCTATTCTTTGAAAGCTTACGTCGGCTTCAACGATTTTATTTATTGCCTTAACGGGGTGACCTGGTGATAGGAGGGTTGAAACACCTAACGTCCAGCTGGTGCCCGTTTCCGATTCGAGCTTTTTTTCCAGGTTTGCGATATTCAAAGGACTCACCTTTAGTTTTCTACAAATAAATCGGGATAGTTTCAATAAATGCTACGCCATGGGAGATAGTTAGCAAGTAGTTAAGCCTTTTTTAGTACGGCGAAAGCTTGAAATCAGGTGGTTTTACTCCAAGTATTATCGAGAAAAGGATTCCTGATCGATTGGATTGAGATTACCGGGTTCTTCCGGCGAAAATTGGAGATGCTGGACCTATTTGACTATTTAAAATTGGGTTAATACGGGTGGGTAATTGTTTGGATATGAATGGCTGGACGAGTAACGGTTTTTAATGCTTTTGAACTGGGATTAAAACTTTTTCGGTTTATTAAGAGGAAAAAGGGGGGTTGTTCTTTTGAAAAAGTCAGCAACTAAACAAAAACTGGATGAAGTAATCGATAACGCTCAGGACCACTTGCTGGATATTCAGAAAGAAGGTGGCTACTGGCAGGGTGATTTTAAAAGTAATCCGACTATCGAAGCGGAACACCTGATGCTTACTCAATTTCTCGGGATTCAGGACGATGATCAGTGGGAAAAGATAGTGAACTACCTTAAACGAAAACAGCTTGAAGACGGATCCTGGAATATTTTTCCCGGTGGCAGGGGCAATCTCTCGACTACTATTGAATGCTATTTCGCCCTTCGGCTCGCTGGTGTATCGGTTGATAGTGAAGAACTAACAAAAGCTCGCGAGTTCATCATGGATCGCGGTGGCATTCCTGAAGCCAGGGTTTTTACAAAGATCTGGCTTAGCCTTTTTGGCATCTGGGATTGGGATGACGTACCGGCGATGCCGCCCGAGTTAATATTTTTCCCGGACTGGTTTCCGATAAATATCTACGAGTTTGGCTCCTGGGCCCGGGGAACGATTGTGCCCTTGTTAATCGTAATGAGTAAACGACCCGTCCACGAGCTACCCGAGGACAAAAAGATGTCTGAGTTGTTTCCGGAAGACTGGGACGGTATTGTCGAGGAAGACGATGAAGATTATCCTTTGTTTTCCTGGTCCAGGTTATTCCAGATCGCCGACGATGCGCTCAAATATTATCACAAGCTCCCCTGGCAGCCGGGAAGAGAAAAAGCCATCGAAAAATGCGAGGAATGGATTCTGGAAAGACAGGAAGCGGATGGAAGCTGGGGTGGAATTCAGCCTCCCTGGGTGTACTCCTTGCTGGCTCTCTATATCCTCGGTTATCCCGTCGACGATCCTGTTATGGAAAAAGGTATAGAGGGGCTGGGTTCGTTTTCGAAAGAAGTAGAGAATGAATTAAAGCTTCAGGCGTGCGTGTCTCCAGTCTGGGATACTGCCTGGGCAATAATCTCGCTCACCGAGTCCGGAGTTAGGCCGGATCATGATGCCCTGGACAAAGCGGGTCGGTGGTTGCTCGATCAGGAGATTAGGACTAAAGGGGACTGGGCTGTGGACATCGAAGACGTGGAGCCAGGTGGATGGGCATTCGAATTCGCGAACGAAAATTACCCTGATACAGACGATACGGCTGAAGTAATTATTGCCCTGGACCAAATAGAGCTTTCCAGCCGGCAACAGAATAAAGTGGAAGCTATCGACCGAGGGGTTCAGTGGTTGCTGGCCATGCAATCGTCAAATGGTGGCTGGGGTGCGTTTGACGTGGATAACGATAACGAACTTCTGTACGAAATCCCATTTGCCGATTTCGGCGCGATCATTGACCCTCCTACGGTGGACGTCACGGCACACATACTGGAGATGATGGGAAGGTTGGGGTTCGACCTATCCGATAAACCCGTCAGGCGGGGTTACGAATTTATCAAGGAAAAGCAGAACGATGACGGCTCCTGGTTTGGACGCTGGGGGGTAAACTATATCTACGGAACCGGTTCCGTCCTGCCCGCTCTGGACGAACTGGACGAGGACATGTCGAAGCCTTATGTCCGAAAGGCAGTAAACTGGATTAAGGAACATCAAAACGAAGATGGTGGGTGGGGAGAAACGGTCGAGTCCTATTCTAACCCGGAATTAGCCGGAGAAGGGGAAAGTACACCGTCTCAGACTGCCTGGTCGTTGATAAGTTTGATCGCTGCCGGGGAGATCGATTCTAAAGCGACAAAGAGAGGTGTAGACTACTTGCTCGAACAGCAAACTGAGGAAGGCACCTGGGAGGAAGAAAATTATACCGGGACGGGATTTCCCGGGGATTTCTATATAGGTTACGTGCTCTATCGACATTATTTCCCCCTCCTGGCTCTGGGACGATACAGGCGGGAGTTGAACCGGTAAGTTGACCGTTTGATTTTCATTACCGGACTACCGGAATCTCCACAGGATGGTGATAGTATGAAACCGGAAGAGGTAGAGAAGTTGGGGATAATTGCGGATAGTCACGACAACATGGATCTTCTGGACGAAGCCGTAGATCTTTTTAAAAGAGAGAACGTCGATCTCGTGCTGCATGCCGGGGATTTTATGTCTCCTTTAACCGCTGAGCCACTATCCAGTTTGAGCGCGAATCTGGTCGGGGTCTTCGGGAATAACGATGGTGATAAACTTCTCCTTCGTCGTAAGTTCGAAGAAGAGGGAGTGGGGAGAATAGAACACGGACCCCATCGGCTTGAGCTGGGAGGCCGGACTGTTCTATTGATGCACGAACCGAGGCTACTCGAAGTCATGGAAAGCAGTTCCGTTCCCGACTTGATCGTCTACGGTCATACTCACGAGGTTGACGTGAGGGACGGTGAACCTCTTGTAGTAAACCCCGGAGAGGTAGGGGGCTGGCTAACCGGGAGGTCGACGGTGGGATTAGTTGATCTGGTCGAAATGGAAGCGGAGATAAGAGAAATAAGGAGCTAGCAAATAAAATTATCCCGGCCGAAGCTAGGGTGAATCGATTAATTATGGGCTAAATATTTTCACAACTGCCGTATTTGCCCGCCCTGTACCCCTCTCCCACTTATCTGGCAACTGATCTAACCTTTTGATTTTGGACATAGAGGAGATCCCGGCAGCCAGATAAGTGGGAGAGGGGTAGTGATTAAGTTAAGAGTGAAGCATCGGACTAAAGGAAGGACCAAATCACAACTGCTGCCCCGAGCGGCAAACAGTAATAGGAGAACCTGCTGAGCTTCCCTCTCCTAATTATCTTGAGCAACAATTTTATTGCGATCATTCCTGTAATAGTGGAAGTGGCGGCCCCCAGAATATAACCCCAGATCTCAATCGAGCTCCCGGAGGCTCCAAGGAGACCTTCTCCGACTTTTAAGACGTTTGCTCCCAGGACGGCGGGTAACATGAGGAGGAAGGAAAATTCTGCCGCAAAATCCGGTTCAAGTCCCTTTACCAGCCCTGCTGAGATCGTAACGCCGCTCCGCGATATTCCGGGAAACAGTGCTCCGACCTGAGCAAGTCCTACAGGAATTGATTCCATCCAGGTAAGGTCATCTATATTTTTGTCCGATCTTTTTACGTATCTCAGAGACCATAGAATCGTTCCGGTGACCAGCAAGCCAATTCCCGTAACCCTGGTGGAGTTAAATGAAGCCTCGATCCAATCTTTCGCAGCCAGTCCGA
>CAZYPS010000133.1:0-4484 GCA_964649445.1 uncultured Thermotogae bacterium
TTTGACGTGTCGCCTGCCGAAAACATATCGGGGATCATTACTGAAAAAGGAATTGCTGGGCCACCCTTTAGTGAAACTCTGGGACAGATGGTCGGCTAGGCTTAGGGTTTTGAAAGTAGTTCTGTGGAAATATTTACACAAGCCGACCTCTTTGGCCTTCGGGAACGACTAACCATTCCGCGCTTCATCTCCTGCTGTTTGTGTGTTATGTGCAGGTTTTTAACCGGTGGCACGAAGGCCGAGCAATATTGTACCAGGCTATGACTTTGGGGTATTAACTGATAAAAAGGAACCAGTTAATACTTGGGACTTTTACTGGAAGCCAAGGTAGCTTGAACATTTGCTGCAGGAAGAAAGAGGATAGTTTTGCAAGCAACGAAGAATCAGCTCCCGAGCTGTACTTCAAACAAACTTTTGTAGTGAGTCCAGATTGAAAGCAATTATAAGTGATATTGAATAACTTATGTGGAAGATTGTTAAAAGTATGTCCGAGTTCCGACTGTAGCAGATTATTTGCAAAATACCCCAACAAAGATTTATTCAGCGAGAAAAGTATAGGGGTTCACTGGGTATTTGTGGACCTTAATGGTTCAAGAAAAGAAGGCAAATGAATACAGTGGATGCAAAGTGAACCCAATTGCTTCCCTTAGTTTGACATACAAAATTTTCAGTATAGAATGAAATTGAGGGCAAGGAACTGGAGGTGATGCATGAATAGATCAAAAGAAATATAAAGTTCCTGCTTAAAAACTTCAAATAATTAAAGGAGGTACAAGATGAACTACTTTCGCAAAGTTGCGACGTCTCTTTTAGCAATTCTTCTTCTTGCCGGCCTGACGACGGTTTCGGTTGTGGGAGAGGTCCAGAAGGCGAAGAACGTCATCCTAATGATTCCCGACGGTATGTCAGTTCAGCATGTCACGGCCACTAGGACGCTGGTCAATGGAAGTGACGGCCCGCCGCTTGAGTTGGAAAAGCTGCCGGAAGTCGGCTACGTACGCACTCATGCCAAAAACTCCACTGTAACTGACTCGGCTGCCGCCGGATCAGCTTTTGCCACCGGAGAGAAATTTAATAATAGAGAAGTCAGCTGTCATTCCGTGGATGGGGAACTGATGAACTGTGAAGAAGAACAGGAAACCATCTTGGAGATAGCCAAAAGGGAAGGGAAGAGTACCGGTCTCGTAGCCAGTTCGCACATTACACACGCCACTCCGGCCACCTTTGGGGCTCATGTACCGGTTCGCTACTGTGGTGCCGAAATTGCCCGCCAGTACGTCGAAGATACGGGAGTAGACGTTGTACTTGGTGGCGGAATCTATGGTACAAGCGACGAGTACAACTGCCAGCAGTACGAGGATTCTTATAAGAACCTCCAAAGTAACGAGGCCATGGCGGAAAGGGCCCGCGAGAACGGTTACGTCGCCGTAAACACTAAGAGCGGCCTTGAAGCTGCAGTCGAGGCTGAAACTGACAAACTCTACGGGACTTTTACGGGCTACGACGAAGGAAAAACCCCCGAAACGTTCCGGTTGAACGAATTTGGCCTGAAGGATGAAGAAGGGGAAGCTTTCCCGGAATACCCTGGAGAAGAACCCACTTTGCCCGAAATGACACGAGCGGCTCTTGACGTGCTGGAAGAAAACGACGAAGGCTTCTTCCTGATGGTAGAGGGTTCTCAGATAGACTGGGCACTACACGGGAACGACAAAAATTACATGCTGGGGGAGATGCTTGCCTACAACGAGGCAGTCAAAGTCGTCCGCGATTGGATTGCAGAGGATCCCCTCCGGGAGAAACAGACGCTACTGATTAGCGTAGGAGATCACGATACCGCTGGCTTCGCCATTGGTGGACCTTACGGGGAACGAGCGCTGCAGGGCGAGAGGATAGAGGCCGATTATACGAGTGACGCCCATACCGGGGAAGACGTGCTCGTCTGGAGCCAGGGCCCCGGTAGTGACCTTTTGGGGACGGCTGCGCTGGACAATACCGACGTATTCGACGTTATGGAGGAGGTCATTCGCTAGGCTCAATTGGGAAGGATAACTAAAAAAAGGTGGAAATGAGATGTGAGGTCGCGGAAAGCTTTACTTTCCGCGACCTCCTTTGTTATGGCAGCCAGAAACAGAGATTTTGAGGACTTGAGAGTGGACGCTTCCGGAGGTACAGAAGTAGATGAAGGTGAGGTGGTTCATCGTGGGCAACCTCTCGGATACTCGTCTTCAGGAAGGGAAAAACTTTGTTCGCCAATAGATGGCGTAGTGGTGAATATTGAGTTTGAGCCGGGTACACACGAACACGTGATCACCATCGAGTCTTCCGGTGCTTAACCATTTCCCCTGGCACGCTCTTGGATGCCAGGTAGAACCATCTGGTTTTTATTTTGACTCGCCCGAGTTTTTAACAAGATTGCCTTTTGTAATAACAGGTTACAGTAACGTTTTAGCCTGAATCTCAGTGTTTTTCGCTCCCAAAAACTCTCCCCTGGCCCTTAACGGTTGAGCAACTTCTCTAAGTTGATAGATCTTTACCTTATATCTCGAGCGTCCATTCCCTTCTTCCGTAACACTTTCTCCAAGAGCGTTAGAGAAACCTTTTTCATATATAAGGTCATACATATATAAGGTCATAGTAGATAAAAAAATATATTTATATACATTTGATTTAAATAGATAAATATGTGATACTCAATCTGAAGTCCTTCAGGAAAAGTTATCATTCAGGCAAAGTTACCCTCTACTCAGGTTAAGAATGGACGGTCCAATGAGTCAAAGAGTTACTTAGACCCTCAAACTAAAAGTAGTATAAATCGACGGGGTAAAGCACAAAGGCTTAAAAAATCAAATGACCAGGTAGGTCGGAAGGGCACTGCCCGCGAGTTAAGGTCGCAAACGTTCGGCCCCTAAAGATGGCCGGACTGCCGAAACTTCTCTGATGAATTGTGAAGTAAGACCAAGAGAAGATCTGGTTAATAAAAAACAACAAATGGGAGGTAAATCTAATGAAAAAAACTGTAATCATAGGTATTCTTTTAATATTTTCTTTAGCAATAACCCCTATTGCTAATGCAACCATAACGGTAGATGACGACGGAACTTCTGACTTTGATTCAATTCAGGCTGCGATTAACTCTGCCCCAAAAACTCGAGTCGAAAAAGAACTTGACTGGGGTGATGGGCTGCAGGATTTAAGTGACCCTTTAGAAGTTTCAGTAAGTTACGAAGTAGATCGTGCTGTTTTTAAAGCTGAAATGCCTGAGGATTATGATCCAGGCGAAGACCTAATGACATTTGCTTTTGACACGGATCCGGATGGGATAGCTGACTTCCAGATTCAATACAACCGGAACAACAATGGAAACTGGAGTTATAAGACGGCTGATCAGAGTGGATGGAAGAGTTGGGAAGAAGTTCCATCAGAATTCGTCATGAACAAAAAAGGGTATAATTATTCTTTATCAATGCCCATAAGTAAACTAGGAGGAATGGATTCTTCGTATAAGTTTGGCGTTGATGCTAATGATCGATCATCAAGTCCTACAGAGCAAACATTTTACTCTACAGACCCGTCACACCTTTATTACCATGAGAGTTACGGTCACGTAAGTAGTTATTATTATGTCTCCATGGAAGTTGGAGATACTATACCGGCAACAATCGAGGTATCGCCGGGCACCTACGAGGAGACTGTAAATCTAAATAAGGAAGTGAAAGTAACTGGGTCCAATTCTCCGGAAAGCAGCGGTGCGGCAGTTCTTGATGGGGCAATAGAAGTTTCAGCCGAAGACGCGGTTTTAAAGAACATGAAGATTGCTCCGAAAGAGACTATTCTTCCAGGCGGTCTTGATCCTCACGGAATTTTGGTAACAGCCAGCGGAGTACTGATTGAGAATAACGTAGTTGAAGGAATGACCGGAGATTGTGATCCTGATACTGAAGAAGATACAGGATCGGTTACTTTGAACGGAATACAGGTGTGGAGTGCCGACGAAAATGATCCCGTAGAAGATGTAGTGATACGGGATAACGTGGTCAGGGATATGCTTAACCAGGGTGGAAGTGAATGGCCAAATTACGGTGGTGCAGCAGCTATCAAAGTCCAGGGTGTCTTAAATGGAACGGATGTTATTGGGAATAAAGTAGAGAACGTATACTCAGCAGGCTGGACCTACGGAATAGTCACCACCCATACCGAAAATGCACCTGGTATTTCCCCAAAAGACACTCTCGTCAAAGGCAACACGATCTCCAAAGTAAATGATGGCTCAAAATATACTGTAAGTGAAGATCCGGCGTCAGCCCCTTATCCAGGAAATGCTTTCTGCGTGGATGGAGATTCAAAAGCAAATGAAGTCGTCGTTAATAAGAACAACTTTCTGGAAACACCGATAGGTGTCCAAAACAAAGATGGAAATGTGCTTGACGCCACCAACAACTACTGGGGTCACGCAAGTGGGCCAAGTGGTGAAGACGGTAGAACCA
>CAZYPS010000134.1:0-4476 GCA_964649445.1 uncultured Thermotogae bacterium
CGATTTTCGTACCACTTTACGCACTAATCTCGGCTAAGGATTCTGTCTCTTTCGGTAGAACCTTCTCCCGTTTTAAATAGGTTATCGGCGACAAATACTCAAGCGCCGAGTGTCTTCTCTCTTGGTTGTGGTACTTGATCCTTTCTCTGACAACTCGTTTTAATTCCCAGATGTTTTTAGCATCCAGGAGGAGATCTTTCGCTTCCGATTTGAACCTGCTGTTGAACGACTCCATAAATGTGTTACCTTTAGCTCCGCGTTCGGAGTAGGAAATTCTTGCTTTTAGGTCTACCAGTACCTGCCTCATCCAACTGTAGCCAGTGTAAACCTGGAAGTGCTTTTTCGGTTTAACTTTGAACGTCCATGGATCAGGATTTTTGCTTTGCGAGCTATGGACGCTTTATTGAAACTTACGATTGTATAATTTTATGTTTAGCTCTTCTGAATACCCTAGAATCTAAAATTGATTATCCTCAATTATTTTGGTATCAAATAATCAAACTGCTGAGTGAAAAAAATGAAGTGGAAAGAGATACCGAAAGACGCGAGAAGTTATATACTATACCATTCCATGAATTCTCCCACTCTGATCGCTATATACCTTCTACCTCTTTACATGCTAACCACGGGTTACAGCATCCTGAGCATAGGAATACTATACACGGGAGTCTCCCTGGCGGGCGCCGTTTTAACCTACCTGATTGGCAAAATCTTTAATAGGTTTCCCCTAAAAAACGGCCTCATAGCAATAGAAGGACTCGAGGGAGTTTTGAGTCGGATCTTTTACTTCCTTTCAGTCGGCCCAGTGGCTCCCATAATGATATTTGCCGGAAAACTTTCTGAGAAAGGGGCCTCTACATTTTACCCTCTCTTTCAAGCCTACGAAAAAGCCATATATCCCGAGGAGAAGAGAGAGGAAATATACGCCTGGCACATGCGTCTTCCGGAGATTTCGCAGCTAATATTCTTTCCTCTACTGGGCTACGTTTTAGGCAGAATCTTCAACACACCGGGGGACTGGAGGATGGCTTTCCTTATCCTTGGATTGGCTTCTCTACCCATAATTCTCTGGATATGGAAGTCCTTGCCCAGAATTGGAGAAAAAAAGCGCCTGGAAAGTGATTTCGAACCGATATCTCTGGGAAGAGAGTTTGGTTGGGTAGTTGGAATAGAACTCCTTTCTTATCTGGCAACCGCTTTGGTTCCCGCAATTGTCCTGGTAAACTACGTTTTCAGGACCATGGGCGGGGGGATATTTGAAATCATGGTGGTTGAGGCTGGAATATCCATAGGCTCCATCGCGGCCAGCTACATATCAGAAAGAATAGAAAAGAAACATGGATTCAAGGTGATGAGCTTCGGAACGGTGTTGACGCTGATCTGGGCAGGAATAATGTTCATCGGGCCCAGCTTTCCCGTTGTCATCGCAGCTTATATCGTGCAAGAATTCGGCCACACCTTAAAATTCCCCTTTTACAGGTCGTGGATCTTTAAGAACGTACCGTCCGACAGAAGCAGTGAAATCTTTGGCGGGATAAGCTCGGTCAAGAAAGTTCTTGGAATCTTTACGCCCTTGATTGCTGGTTTTCTTGCTTCCAGAAGTAGCGTTCTGCCCTACGGAGTAAGTTTTATACTTCTAGGTTTACTATGTATCAGTTATTTTTACGTCGAAAGATTTAGCAAGTATTCCAGAAGCTAGATAAGAAAATAGCAAAAGGCTCTCATGTTAACCGGGTAGGCAATAGGTCTTACATTAACCTGATAATGGTCGGAGAAAAGGAGATTGGTGAAGGAGCTGGTTTTCGCCACGCTTAACAATCGAGGGCCTTTTGTTAAAAATTCAGTGAATGAGATAACTTGGACTTTGCAATAATACGATCGCTAAAGAATTGGGAACTCAGCCGTTACTATCTTAAACATGCGTCATCAAGGTCAGTCTAAGGAGGTATGTATGAACGCTACAAAAGATATACAACCAAGCAAGGAAGCCGAGCGACTTGGGTTTGATGTGATTTATATAGAGCCGCAAGAGATCGAGAAATACAATGCCTGCTACCGGGTTGAATACCGAGGGCAAAAGATATATCCGCCGGCGGCTGATGAATTGGGTATTACGATGGACGAGATCTGGATATCCGAGAGATTGAGGGAGTTTGAAAAATACATACTATACCACGAGTTGCAGGAAATAAAACATAGAGCTAGAGGACTTGATGTAAAAACCGCACATGAAAAGGCGCTGGAGGATGAGAAAATATTCAAGGGAAATCCGAAATGGGAAGAACTCAAAAGAGAAATAAATTTAGCCCCGGAAGAAGTTCTCACAGGGATAAAAGGAGTAGGGGGGGAAATCTTTGAAAAAATTATGAAAAACCGCCCCTACCATGCAATGGAAGAACTACGCGAGGTTCCACTGGTAGGGCCAAATATCTACGAAAGGCTAAAAGAAGAAACCTGGTCGATGTATCAAGACACTGTTTATAAATAACACTGTTATATCCCTCCAGAAATTTGGATAACGGAAATTATTTAAACTTCCAAACCCCTACTATACTTATGAGCGATGATTACATTGCTAACCTGAAGGAAATGATCGAAGATGTGGAGGAGTACGAGGAGAAACTGGAACAGTTCTACGAAGGATTACAGATGCTCGGCGATAAACCCGAAAAAGCCAAAAAATTGATGAAAGACTCATATGAGTATTTTGAGGAATTCAGCGAGAAACATGTAGATGAGGATAGGAAATTTGATTCCTTCAAGGAGACCAGAGAAAGGTTGAAAAATTATTTCGATACTCATGGTATTGATCATGAATTCCGTGTCTTGAGCAAAAGTAGATACTCCGGTTACAGAGCTAGGAAATCCAGGCGAGATTCCAAGAAAGATAAGGATGAAGGAAGCACTTTTACAAGTTACAGCTTTGGCTTTGATTTGGAACCCCTAAATATAGATGATATTTTTGATGCAGCTTATGCAGCGGCGAGCGGAGACTACAGCGGTTTTAGTTCTCCTGAGTCTGCAAATGCTTCGGACCAGGAAGCCTTCAACGATTTCGTGGATAACGATTTGGATATGAGTAAGTTTAAGGACTATGTGGATTAATTTATTACTTTTTCTTATAAGCCTAACATAGAAAGGTGGTAAAATATGGGTAATTCCGATAAAGAAGATAGGAAAAGCTCAAAAAATACCTTGGATTTGTCTGATTTAAAATTTTCAGAAGAAGAGCGTAAGGATTTAATTGAAAGATTTTCTTTTGACGAATGTAAAAAAATTAAAGAAGTAGGAGAACTTTACCGGGAAAATTCTGTTGAAGAAATTGTCTCAGAAACAGAATACGATACTGAGGAAGTAAAACAATTGATAGCCAGATACATTCTTTTAGTCAAGAATCCAACTGACCAAGCCACATTACTATCTGTACAGTATGGCATTGAGTATTTTGGAGGACAGAAAGATGTCAAGGATATTTCAAACAGTGATCCGACAGGAGAGGTACAAGAGAAGATAAGGGAGTACGTGGGAGCAACTTTAAAAGATAAGAATATAGATGAAGTGGATTTAGATGAAGAACTCCCACAAGAGCCAGTTCAGCCGGATTCTGTTAGAGAAATGATGAAAAACTTAAAACAAATCCCACGATTGGATTTGCCTAGTAGTATGTTGGCGGGGCTATCCAGGGATTTTTCAATATCACAGAGTGAATATAATTCCATTTACCAAAACATCTTAGGAGGGGAGCAGCTAGAAAAATTGGTAAACTCAACCAACCTCATAGGAAACGTCAATGTACCTCAGTTATTCCCATCCGAGAATGTAAAAAAACTCTTTCAACAAAACCAGAAGAGAATGCAGAGACTTTTAAAAATGGGGGATTTAATTGAAGAGACTCTTAAGCCATTAAGAGAGTCCTTCCAGAAATTACAAGACCATTTCCTAGAGGTTAGAAATGCTGTCGAGGAAGGAATCTCCAATTTTGATGGGCCAAATAAATATAAACCCGAAGAGGATTATGTTAACCCGCTTGCAATGAAGGCTGGAAGGGATTGGGCATATGAATTTACTCATAAGATTGAAGAAGCAGACAGCACTAAATTGAAACATTATCGTGGCCGAATTGAGCTAGCGTTACAAAATTATGAGGATGGTAAATCTGAGTTACCTACTTTTTTCTTCATTAGTATGCAAGACGGTCTAATGAGTTTTTTATGTCGCTACATTGGAAGAAAATCAGATGCCACAGGAGGAAATTATAAGAAAGAGACAAAAATGGAAGTCCTCAAAGATAAATATCAGGACTATTTTGGTATTGAAACCGGGCATTTTATTCAAAACTTGAGATCTTTTTATGCCCATCGAAACGCTATAATGCACGGTGATTTCACTTCGTACTATGATATGAATATTGCGACAATATCTCTTCTATTTTTTGACTTAACCTTATTCACCGTACTGAAAGAAATCGATTTGTTT
>CAZYPS010000135.1:0-4463 GCA_964649445.1 uncultured Thermotogae bacterium
GCGGCTAGAGTTCCAAATGAAGTCGTCTAATCCGTCGTACTCTTTTAACCACGAAGATGGTACAAGTTTAACCAGAAATGATCAACCAGAAGAGAGTATTGAGGTAATTGAAGCGATCGAACGTTTCCTGAGTGACAAAAGGTTGCAGGGGCTATCCGACAGAAATCGCATACGAATTACTTCGTGCCGGGGCAACCATTGGGGCGGAAGCGGTGATACTCAAAAACCTATTGCACGTTTGAGAAAAGAATCGATTGTGGTTGGCCGAATTTTATCGTGAATAAAATCCGTCGATACTGCCAAATAACTGGGGGTGGCATCGGGTCGTTTATAAGAAAACGTAATTCACCTTACCCTTTATTTGTAACTAAAAGATACGTCCTTTACGTACGACCTGACCTTCATTCCTCGGCGGATTGCAAACCATCACGTCTCAGCGTAACCTTAAATGATTGCAGCAAGTATACAGGCGGAGAAATATCTTGAGTAACTCAAGAAACCTCAACCGGAACGGCATCTCGTTCGAAAAACTCGCCGAAACGAGCCCCGCCGCCATTACCGAAGTGGATAAGCACGGCAACATCCTTTTTGCAAATAGTAAGGCAAAAGACGTATTCACTCTCGAAAAGAGTGAAATTACCGACCGAACCTACGACGATCCGGACTGGAAGATCGCCGACCTTTTGTTTGAATTCAAATTCAAATATTTGGGAAGCTGGCTCAAATAATTTCCGTGAAAGGAAGGAAAGATTATTATCGTGGTCAATGAGGAAAAACCTACCGAACAGGCTTTCAGGATTGCCTTAAAAGTGGCCCTTTATTACGGAATATTTGGGGTTATCTGGATAATAGGTACGGATTTACTAGTAACAAACCTACCACTTTCTCCCGGCCAAATGCAGAGAATTCAGAGCATAAAAGGAATCATTTTTGTCTTACTTTCTCTATTTGTGGTGTTCTTTGCCACTTGGAAGGAAGGCAAACAGGCCGAGAAGGTATCAAAGAAACTCTCGAAGGAACAACGAGAAAGGTCCGTATTACTTAAGAACCTGCCCGGAATGGCTTACAAGTGTGAAAACGACAGGAACTGGACAATGAGGTTTGTCAGCGATGGCTGTAAGGACCTGACGGGCTATGCACCGGGAGAGATCGTCGACAATTCGCTTGTTTCTTATGGGGACCTGATTCTGGATGAGGATCGGCAGTCCGTTTTTGAAGAAGTACAAGAAAGTCTGGAAGACCAGCAGTCCTTTGAGCTGGAATACAGAATAAAGACCAAAAAAGGAAATATTAAGTGGGTCTGGGAGCGAGGGAGGGGTTTGTTTGACGAAGACGGCGAACTCGAAATTATTCAGGGTCTTATAAGCGATGTCACCGAGCGAAAGAATACGGAAACAGCTCTCAGGAAGAGCGAGAAAAAATTCCGCAACTACGTCGAAAACGCCCCGGTTGGAGTATTTTTGGCTGATAAAGAAGGAAAATACATTGACGTTAACCCAGCGGCATGCGAAATGTTCGGCTATACCGAAGAAGAATTGCTGGACTTGAACATCTCGGACCTCCATCCACCGGAAGCACGAGATGAGGCAGGAGACGCTTTTGATGAGTTGCTGGAAACGGGCGAAGTTAGAAAAGAACTCCCCTACATCAGAAAAGATGGAAATACCGGACATATGATCGTAAATGCAGTTAAGCTGTCGGAAAATAGGCTCCTCGCTTTTACCGAAGACACCACGGAAAGAAAACAAGCCTACAGTGAACTCAAACGGAGCAAAAAGAGGTTCAAAGATATGGCGGACCTTCTCCCCCTGCCCATTTGGGAAGCCGATACTGATGGGCAACTCGTTTATTTAAACAGGGCCGGGCGGGAGGAATTTGGCTACTCCCAGAAGGAACTGGATGAAGGAGTAGGGGTAATGGATATCGTAGCCCCAGGGGACAGAGAAGAATCGGAGCGGAACTTTGAGAAGATCCTCCGTCAGGGTGTCGAGGTAAACGGCAACGAGTATACCCTCGAAAAAGACGACGGTACCGAACTCACCGGTCTAACCTTCAGCTCACCCATCCTTAGAGACGGCGAAATCGAGGGCGTAAGGGGGGTCGTTCTGGACATCACGGAAAGAAAGGAAGCCCAAAGAAGGCTGGAGCAGGCTACCTTTGGCACACTGCAGGCTCTCAACAGAACCATCGAGGCAAAAGACGAATACACGAGAGAACACATAGAACGAGTACAGGAATTTTCCGCCATGTTAGGAAAAAAGGTTGGCCTGTCGGAAGAAAGACAGAAACAGCTGAAGTTTGCCTCAATACTGCATGATATAGGTAAGATAGGTGTATCCGATTCCATTCTCGGAAAGCCGGACAAGCTAACCGAAGAGGAATGGAAGCAGATGGAAAAGCACCCGAAAATAGGAGAGAGAATAGTCGGACAGGTAGACCAGCTTGAGAGGGCGGCCAAGATAATCGGCCAGCACCAAGAAAAGTACGACGGTACAGGTTACCCGAAAGGTCTGGAGGAAGAAGACATCACTCTCGAAGCGAGGATCATAGCCGTAGTTGATGCGTGGGACGCAATGAAAACGGACCGACCCTATCGGGAAGCGTTGCCGAGAGACGAGGCAATAAAAGAATTGAAAGAAAACGCCGGGACACAGTTTGACCCGGAAATTGTCGAGCTATTTCTTGAAATGATCGAGGAAGGGGAAGTGGAGTTCGGAGAAAAATAAATAGGAGGCAACGAAAATGTCCTTCTCAACCTACGAGACCGAAGAGCTGATCGAATACCTCCCGGAAGCCCTGTTTCTGGAGGACTTCGACGGAAATATACTCGACGTCAACTCGAAAGCCTGCGATCTGCTCGGCTACGAAAAAGAGGAACTGCTCCGGCAAAAAGTCGAGGATATAGTCCCCGATGAAGAGCGAGTATTGATGGCCGAAAAAATAGAAGAAGCTACTAGAAAAAACGAACCGGTAGAGACGGTTAACATACGCAAGGACGGCACGAAGGTTCCGGTTGAGCTACGGGGCAGAATTATCGAGATCAATGGAGAGGAGGGGATTCTAGTAAGTGTTAGGGACATAACTGACCGGATTCAGGCCAAACAGGAGCTTGAGGAAAACAAGCAGCAATACCAGAAATATTTCGAAGAACTCGGCGACGCCGTCTTTATACTGGCAATGGGAGGAGAGGATCACGGAAAGATTTTAGATGTTAACCCTACAGCAGTCGAACAGACGGGTTATTCCCGGGAGGAGCTCGTGGGGATGAACATGTTAGAAGATCTGTCTTTGGGGCCTCCTTCCGAGATGGACTACGAAGAAGCAGATCGGAAAATATCCCGGGGTGAAACGGTAAGTTTTACCGAGAAAAAGCGGAAAAAGAACGGTGATGAGTACTGGACTGAGGTTGTTGTTAATCCGATCAAGTACGAAGGAAGAGAAGCCAACTTGTCCATCAACAGAGATATCACAGAACGGAAGAGGGCAGAAGAGAAGTTGGAAGAAAGCGAAGAAAAATATCGGACAATATTCGAGTCTGCCAAGGATGCGATATTTATCATGAAGGGGGATAGAATCGCCGACTGCAATGAAGAAACCTTGGAAATGTTTGAGTGTGAGCGAGAGGACATCGTTGGCCAAACTCCGGACGATTTCTCACCTGAAAAACAGCCGGATGGAAGGGCTTCAGCGGAAAAAGCGAAGGAGAAGATAAATCTGGCGTTGGCAGGAGATCCTCAGAGTTTCGAGTGGGTTCACACCACAAAAAATGGAGAACCTTTCCCTGCCGAAATCACTCTTAACCGGTATATGATAGAAGACGAGAAATTTGTTATGGCGATAGTTCGGGATGTTACCGAGAGAAAGAATGCCGAAGAAGAGCTGCGGGAAAACGAGAAAAAGTACCGCCAGATATTCAACGACGCCAACGACGCCATATATCTCCACGGATTGACGGATAATGGCCTGCCCGGTCAGTTCATAGAGGTCAACGACGTAGCTTCTCAAATGCTCGGCTACAGCAGAGAAGAGTTCCTCGAAATGTCACCACTGGATATCGACGCAGGCGAGAGGTCGGAGGAAGTCCCTGATATCATGGAAGAGCTCCTCTCGGAAGGGCATAAGACGTTTGAAATGGTTCATGAAACGAAGGACGGTAGGTCGGTGCCCGTAGAGGTAAGTTCTCACGCCTTTGAGATGAACGGTAAGACGAGAGTCCTGTCCGTGGCAAGGGACATAACGGAGAGAAAGGAAAGGGAAGAGCAGTTAGAACGGTACAAGATGGCAGTCGAGGGTACGGATGATCTTATGGCCGCCTGCGACCAAAATTACAACTATATTTTTGCCAACCAAGCCTACAAAAGCTACTACAAAGTCGAAGATGACGATATCGAAAACTACAAAGTTGAAAATCTGGTGGGGTCCGAAACGTTCGAAAACTCCGTAAAACCCCGAGTGGATAGATG
>CAZYPS010000136.1:0-4413 GCA_964649445.1 uncultured Thermotogae bacterium
TTGTAAAAAAAGTGGCCAAATTTTAATGATTCCCAAAAAACCAACTTATCCGGCTTGGTTCCAGGAAAAGAGATTCGAATAATAGAATGACCTGATACCATACATGTCTGGATCAAAAAATGGTGATTCAAATATCAATTTCTCCGTCGGTCCCTCTTAACCAAACCCCTAATTAAATAATTAACAATCATTCACTGAATTGCTTAAAACTAAGGAATAAATCCGAAATATTGCCTTAATAGTTCGTTGTTTTTGAGATATAAACTGTCAAAAAGTCCTCTCAGAAAATTTTCTAATATAATTCCTTTCCTGACTAGTTGCGAATTTTTTAGCAAATTTACGCAGACCCCTGCCCTTGGCCGGGTATGAATGCGAAAGTCTATGAATAAGTAGAAATCGCGGTGGCGAAGCCATGAATCGGGCGTAATGCCCCGCACTATAGGCGGGAGCGCGATTCAATCGATTTCTTTACTTATACTTGCAACATTATAAAGTTTGTTATTTCAAATTTTAAACAGTACAATTATTTTGTTGAAGAATTAAAACTGAAAAATAAAGGATTCGTAAAATGAATAAATCAAAGATAGATAACCTAGATAAGGTAGAATTTGAGAGGTTGTGGGAAGCAGCGGTCGAAGGTGACCCCCTGGATCGGCTCGTATTTGTTTGTGCTGGTCATTTAGGGATGAGGGCTTCGGAGATCGTCCATCTAAAAAAGGATTGGATAGATTTCCAGGATGGGATGGTGGAGGTTCCGGAGGAGGACGGAGAATTTCAGGCAAACGGGGACTCTCGGTCTATTCCATTCGAACACTTTCGGGAAAGGGTAACTACAGAGCTAAGAAGATATTTTGATTACAACGATGCCGTGGGTGTAAGCAGGGCAACGATCTTTAGGCGAGTAAAAAATATGGCACAGCGGGCTGATTTGTCCCGCAGGGTCCACCCTCAAGCATTAAGAATGACCTGTGCTTTCCAGCTGGCCGAAGCAGGGCTAACTGCTCAAGGATTGAGTCAGTTTATGGGCTGGAAAGAGTTAAATACGGCTCAGAAGTATATTGAAAAGGCTGGAGAGTCCGCGGAAAAACAGATAAAGAGTAACAAGGATAAACTATGGTAAGAGACCGAGTTTTAGTTACCCGGTTTGGTCGCTGATATGATTTTGATTGGATGGCGGGTTAGGAAAAGGAGAAACAAATGACAATATCTACTGACGTTTTTACGTATTTCTTCTTGGTATTTTGTGGGCTTTACAATGGATTTCTATTTTTAAGCTTTATCTGGTTTACTGTGAGTTTGAAAGTCCTAGAGAATAAAAAACAACCTAATCCTACCGCCGACAAATCCGACTTACCCACCATCACCATTATGATTCCCCTTTTGAACGAGGAAAACGTAATTGAAAATTCTATTTCTCGGTTGCTGGAAATGCCCTACGAAGGTAAATTAGAAGTACTTGCCGTGGACGATAACAGCGCCGATGTAACTCCAGTAATTTTATCCCGGCTGAGCAAACACAAACCAGATTTTTATTATCTCCAGCGAAACCAACCCAGAGCCCAAATAGGTAAAGGCGATGTACTTAATCAGGGATACGATTATTTACGATACAAGAAATTCCCGAATCGCGACCCTGATAATTGGATAATCGGGGTATTCGACGCGGACGGCAGGCCGGTAGAAAGAGACTTCTTATCAAAAGTAGGAGAGCTTTTCGTTGACTCGGAAGTATCCGCGGCTCAGTGCGGAGTTAGAATAAGAAATACGTCACGGCTGATTGCGGCTCTTCAGGACGTCGAATTCTCTACTTTTTCATTCATAACACAGATGGTAAGGGATAACACTTCCGGCGCAGTAGCACTTGGGGGTAACGGTCAGTTTATCCGGGCCTCCTCGCTCGACAGCGTGAGGGCGGACGATAAATACTGGCACAATAGTGCCCTCACGGAGGATCTGGAAATAGGCATGAGGATACTGCTATCGGGAGGCCGGATCAGATTTGTTAATAGGTGGATCAGCCAGGAGGGTGTGGAAACTTTTCGGGCTTTCTTTAAGCAACGGATAAGATGGGCCTGGGGCGCTCTCCAGGTTTTTTTGAGTTACGTACTCGGTGGTAAAATTCTCCGGGCTTCCATACCGACCCGGCGGAAAATCGATCTCCATTATTATTTGAGTTTATGGATCGTCCCGTTCGTCGTGATAGCAACGCTGGGACTATTTCTGCTGGACCAGGTAAACGTAATAAACATCGCAAATCAGTTCGGGCTGATATTCTTGCTGGTAAATTCAGTCAGTTTTATTCCGCTTCTCTTGATGGGATTAATCTGGAACGGGTTAAGTTGGTGGAGAATACTCTACCTGGCTCCAGTAACTATTTTGTATACCTATCACTGGATACCTGTACTGTTTGTCGCGTTCATAAAGATAATTACCAGTAGAAAGCCCTACTGGGTGAAGACGGAGCGATACGAGGAATATACGCGGCAAGAAGCCTACCAGCCACGAGGGTCAAAGCTGGGTGATGTTCTGGTGGACCTGGGTATTTGTTCGCCGGAGTTGATCGGTGAGGCACTGGAGCAACAAAGTTTGGGCCAGCATAAGGAGCTTCTGGGCGAAATCTTGACGAATGATCTGGGACTAGCGGAGTCCGAACTGGCTTACGCAATGGAAGTTCAACTGGAGCTACTCAAGGATAATTACCTGGAAAAGGCGATCCCGGTTAATTATGGCCATATAAAGATATAAAAAGTTAAAAAGTAAGAAAATCTTAGTAAATATATTTGTAAATAGAACTAGTTTTTTGTTAAAAACGAAGTTAGAATTGTTAATGTATTAACTGAGCAGAGTTAGAAATATTCTACTGCAAAGTAGATGAGGAGGAGCAAATGTTCGATTTAAGTGCTGTAAAAAGGCAACTGAAGAGGTATTTTTTTAAAAAATACCTAATTGTAGGGCTCGTTACGCTTGTGGGGGCGAGTATATTGGTCTCGCCAGCTGTGATGGGACAGTCCTTCGAACCTTCACGGTGTGACTACAAGCCGATTCACGGAGTCTGGTATATAGGCTGGGATCGGGCAAGCTATGCAAGTGGTACGGTAGATAGGGATCTAAATAGGATAAAGTACGGACTTTGTGCCAACTACATCTCTATCCAGGCAAACGTTTATCAGGACGACAAATACTCCAGCGATCCTTATATAGGTGACAGAACAGTAGACGACGAAACTTTATCCAACGTAGTGAATAAGGTTCACGAGTTAGGTATGAAGGTAGTGCTTTTGACCCCCCTCCTCCCTGACGACGGAACCTGGGAAGGGGAGATACAGCCCAGAGACCTGGGAACCTGGTTCGACCACTGGGAGAGAATACAAGTTCATTACGCTAAGTTTGCCGAAGAACACGAGGTAGAAGTTTTACTGCTCGGGTCGGAACTCCCCACTTTAAGGGGTGAACCTGACCGATGGGAAGATATTATTGAAAAGGTCCGAAAGTACTATTCGGGAGAAATAAGCTTCTCGGTGAACTTCTGGACCACGAGATCCGAGTTCAGAGAGGTCCTAAACATGGCTCAATGGAAAGACCTGGATTACATTGGCGTCACGGGCTATTTCGAGTTAACCCCTTCCGACAACCCTTCGATTAACCGATTAGAGCATGCCTGGACATCCGACCTGCACGGCCAGAACGTAATAAAGGACTTAAAGAGGATTAGAGATAAGTTCGACAAGCCCGTAGTGTTCTGGGAGATTGGCTATCAGAGCAAGAACGGAACAAATACTTACCCCTGGAATTACCTGAAAGAGGGTAAAAAAGACGAGGGGGAGCAAAAAGACAGCTGGATAGGATTTTTACAGGCTATCAGGGGCAAGGAGTGGATCCACGGTTTCTCGGCATTTGCGGAGCAGGTCGGACTCCCCGACAGGCCAGGGTACCACGGTTACAATATGTTGGGGAAAGAGACTGAGACAGTGTTCTGTAATATCTGCCAGTAGCCGCTTCAGATGCTCTTACAGGGCGGAGCTTTAGCTTCGTCCTGGTCAACCGCAAAATCATTCGAAGTAAAATTTAGCTTATTTAATACTATAGATTTTCGTCGGAAGGGGACTTTTGTCGCTCTATTTCTTGGCCTGCTGGTGCTGATCCTGGTTGGTTCCACGGTTTCATCCCAGCCGGAATCCCTCGTTATAAACGAATTTTTAGCTTCCAATCAAGAAAGTCTTGCTGACGGAGACGAAGATCACGAGGACTGGATAGAGCTGTACAACCCGACCACAGAACCAATTGATTTAGAGGGTTATACCCTGACGGATAGCCCAAAAACTCGGCAAAATGGAGGTTTCCGGACGTTACTATTAATCCTAAGGGCTTCTTGCTCGTCTGGGCTTCGGGAAAGAATCGGCGAACTCCCGGAAA
>CAZYPS010000137.1:0-4402 GCA_964649445.1 uncultured Thermotogae bacterium
ATAATCGGAATTACGACGGTCAGTATTAAGAAGGTCTTGCTCTTTAAATTCTGGATAAACTCCCACCTGGCCACCTTCCACAGATTACCCTTCATCTTCCCCTCCCTTTGCTTTTGCGACGAATATCTCGTGCAGCGGCGGTTTTTTTAAGGTTATCTCCTCGATCTCTATACCATCCGGAAGTTCTCTAATAAACCTATCGGGGCTGTAGCCTTTTTCTATGTAAAATCTGGCCGAGCCTTCTTCTAGCTCCAGATTAGTTATACTGGAACCAAACGCATCCGAGATAACTTCTGGATCTCCTGAATAAGTGAGTTCTACCAGTTCTTTTCCGAATTCTTTCTTAATCTCGGAAAGGTTTCCGTATAAGACCTCCTTCCCTCGATTTATCATAAATACCTTTTTACAGAGCTCTTCTACCATATTCATCCGGTGGGAAGAGAGAAGTATAGTCGTGCCCATTTCTCTTAAATCCTGAATCAACTCTCGAAAAAGATCCTGGTTAACGGGGTCCAGCCCGGCAAAAGGTTCGTCAAGAATCGCCAGCTCCGGTTCGTGAATGATAGAAGCTATGAATTGGACTTTCTGGGCCATCCCTTTAGAAAGTTCCGAAATCTTGGAGTCCTCCTCGTTTTGGAGATTAAGCCTTTCGAGCCAGCTTCTTGCCCTCTCCCTCGCATCCCGCCTCTCCAGACCTTTGAGTGTACCCAGATACTCGAGCACGTCCCCCGCAGTTGCGTCCTCGTAAAGCCCTCTTTCCTCCGGAAGGTAGCCGATGTTCTTTTTCGAATCCGATCCCGAACCGTTACCCCGGAAGCTTATAGAACCCCGGTCAGGTTCGATGATATCCATAATGATTCTTATCGTCGTCGTCTTTCCGGCTCCATTTGGTCCAAGCAGCCCCATTATCTCGCCTTCGTTAACCTGAAAAGAAATGCCGTCTACAACCTTTGTTTTCTTAAAAGTTTTCTCGACCGCATCGACGCTCAGTAATTCCATCCTTAACCCTCTCTATGATTATTTGCTGAATCGTGATTATTTATCGTTTCGCCCTTAACTAGCTTCCGTACGGTTCGAATCAATAGGTCACCACGGAAGCCTTTCATTAGAACAGCATCCACGCCGATTTCTCGCGAAACCCTTCTCCCCTCTTTATCTTCGACCAGGGCGAGAATCATTGTCAATGGTAACAATCTCCTCAGTTGCCTCAACCGGCTTCGGTAATCCTTCTCCATTTGAGAAGAATCGAATATAACCAGATCGGGGTTTAACCCGGTGATTTGCTCCGACTGCCGTGAAACATCCTCGAAACAAATTACCTCACCAACTTCTGTAATTGCTTTAACCAGAGCTTCGATTCCATCTCTAACCTCTCCCTGTCTACCTATAATCAGAACAACTTTCTTGTCCATTACCATTTCCTCTTTCGAATTCACATTAAAACTCTATCAGTTCTCCTGCCTTAATAACTCGGTGGAACGCCTCAATTCTTGTAGGACAAATGTAGCAGGCTAGTTTGGATGAGAGGTTAGTGGACGAAGGTAAGTCCCCAGGAGAAAAAATTCGGACTACTGGAGACGAAGCCGGGCTAACGGTTCCTTATTAATTCTTATCCCGGCCCCGGGTGGTGTATTCAAAACCTAACTTTCACGGATCTAAGGCTAAAAAGAGTCAATCCAAGATAAATAACCGACATCATCGCGTACAGGCCCAGCGGTCCCGCCTCGATGGATCGGCCGTAGGCGATCGGTTTAATGAGTTCGGCTATGGCAAGCGGCGAAAGGATGAAAAATCCGAGTATAAATAGAGCCGGCGCCAGTGCCGTTCCGGTTATCTCTCGCCTGAACATCTTATAGGCAACAATTAGGAATCCCGGCATAATAAAACATAGATCGATAACCATGACCGCGAAAGTGTACTCAATTCTGTCCCCCGATTGGATCAACGGGACCAGCCGCCCGATCCAGAGCGGAATAAATATGATTGGAGTTATAACCAGAATCGCTAACGAGCTTATTCTGATACTGTTCGGCACCGAAACGTCTTTCAGGTCTTTCCATGGAATTCCGGCAATCGTAAAAGCAATAGAAAATGAAGATACTCCAAATATTGCCATGTAGACTAGGTGGACGACAGTGTAAACCTGCTCCATAACGTATAGTCCGTAAGCGTAAAAGAAAAACCCAAGGAGACCCAGTATTGCTACCTGTTTCATCACCTCACTCCTCTTCACTTTCGCGGCAAGGGCCAGAAGTATCACAGCTCCAGCTATGGCCAGAACGTCCTGAGAGAATACTCCTGGAACTATATCCGTACTCACGACTTCGTCGTAAATTCCTGGCTTTAAAACTCCGAAAACCGAGACGACCAACGAGGCAAAACCTACAAACAACCACGAAACCCTCAATTTAGCAAATTGGTTTTTCATTTTTCCTCCTTCTACTAGATTTCGGGCAAACGGTCAACCAAATAAAACCCCGTTAGCCCGATAAATTAACGCCTCTATCTACTCTGCTGTGGGTTCAATCATCACTGGAGCTGACGAATTTTTCCCCGACTTCCCTGGCCCAGACTCTTATTTTTTCTCTGTCTATATTATCCTGAACCGAAAAGCCGAATATTTTAATCCTTCCCCCGAATGCCTCACCAGCTACGGGCTCGACGTTCAACCTGGTTTTTATCTCTTTCTCGATGTACTTGTCTACGGCTTCGTTGTGGGACTTTTCATCTCCCGCCTCAAGGGAAGATAGAAAAACCGCGACCTTTTTCCCGCTAAAATCGCGATCCATGAACTCCAGAGATCGCTTGTAGACCCGACCCATCCTTACCCCCGAACCAATAACCAGGTTGGTATAATCCTCCGTTTCGGGGGTGGATTTTTTTAAGTCGACCAG
The DNA here is from genome assembly GCA_964649445.1 of uncultured Thermotogae bacterium. Classification (GTDB taxonomy): domain Bacteria; phylum Bipolaricaulota; class Bipolaricaulia; order M55B111; family M55B111; genus JAGXLP01. The sequence continues at coordinate 2,895 of CAZYPS010000137.1, forward strand.
GTCTACTGATAGCCCGTACTCGACTTCCAGGGCCTCCCCTATCAATTCAGCCGCCTCTTTCGTAGCTTTTCCTTTGCTCGCATAAGCAACGAGTGTATCCGCTTTCTTCATCGCTAAATCACCTCATGATTGGTTAGAACATCAAAATGACACTCAACAAGGTTATTCATTAGTTCTGGCCATTCCCGGTCTTTCCTTCCACCAGCTCAATACGCTAAATGAAACGCCCAGAATTAAAATTACTCCAAAAACACCAGCAAAGACTAAATCACCTCGCTGACTGTAAAAACCGGCAGCATTAATTACCGAATAAGACAGCAATCCGATTCCAAAAAAGAACCAGGTCTTCGACCAGGCCTGACTTTTTAATAAACCAAGTCCCACGGCTATCAATACCGCAGCGGTGATTAATTCGGCGGCGATATGAACGCCCATTTCGATCGGAGTAGCCTCCAGGGAGACCAACATCTCCTCGTCCCCGCCCCCGACAAACAGGATTAACCAGATAATTACCATCGAAAAGCCAACCAACAAAGAGTATACCGCCGAGGCTATTCTAATATTCATAATTATCTTTTTGGTTTTGCCTTAGATAGACTCCTCTCACCGCCAGCCAAGCGGAATTCGTTTGATCTTCTTGCTTTCGATAACAAATATACCTGAACCAAAACAAGAACACCGTTAGAATAGAGGAACGTAAACCCAAAAGGAATTAAACCAATATTGAATCCCAAACTAATCAGGAAAGCGACAGGGAGAAATCTCCGGCTGGCTAAAAACAGTACCCCCAGGCTGATTTCAAATGCAATAATCAGCCCCACGAATAAATAAAGATTCGGGATTACGATCGAGTTCCAGACATTACTATAAAAAGGTATTAACGCCAGGTTTGCGAATGACCGATAAATCTCGGGCTGGAAAATTATCATAATTAGGTTCGCCACAGCTCCTGCTAAATAAATAGTTCCAAACAATTTCCTCGCTAAATTCATTTTGACCTCCTGGTAATTTATGAATTCATTACTTTTCAACCAAGACCAAAAACAATAAGACCGTCAACCGGATTTGACGTCCCCATAATTGTGTCAACAGGATGACTCCGGGGATCAATACAGCTCCCTTTCCTTCTCCGTAATATGTGGAAATCCCCTGTTTCCTCTCCTTCCAGTAAACTTCTCGTGGCCGATCTCCAGGTTTCGAGCAACAGTTCCTTGAACTTTTCGACCGACAATTGTTAACCCCAGCAAACCGACTGACACCACCATAACGAGCCATAACACTTTCTCTCACCCCCATTTTTATTTCACTCCGGCAAAACATAGTCCGACCGTACTCAAAAACTCGTCTACTTAACCAGTTCCCGGCAAGAGTTCCTGTTAAAATTTTTTTGACGGGATCATATGTGGAGAAGCAATCTTTTCGCCCATCCTCTTTTTCCCCGAGATTCTCTTTCAATAACTCTCTTTGCCAGCCTCTCATCATCTCCCTGACGAATACGCTCTTCGTGA
>CAZYPS010000138.1:0-4381 GCA_964649445.1 uncultured Thermotogae bacterium
TCTTTAAAAATCTAACCACTCCCAAATTTAGGACTTTTAATCCTTCCTTTTCTTTACTGCTTACTGCTCACACTCCCCTTCCGTCTAAAACTTCGGAAACTAGGTATAATATAAAGTAGTGGATTATAATGGAAACTCACTTAAACCACTATAATTACCAAGATAAATTATGTAAGGGGAGGAAGAAAGGAAATGAGTAACAAACCAGGGTTCATAGGGAAACATACGGCGAAGTTTTTAGCGATTATTCTTACAGTGGGATTAACACTTATATCGTTCCAGGTAAACTTTCAACCTCCTATTGCCGGAGGGGCGGGAGCTGACTCGGTTTCAACAGCCTCGGCCGGTGCAACGAGATGGGGCCTGGAAGAGGTCCACGCTAAAGACGCCTGGGAGATAACGCAGGGCTCTGATGAAGTGGTAGTCGCAGTAATCGATTCCGGGATCGATAGATCAATCCCGACTATAAAGGATATAATGTGGAAGAACGGTGACGAGATCCCCGGCGACGGAATTGACAACGACGGTAACGGTTACGTTGACGACGTACACGGCTGGGACTTTCGCGAGCGGGATAAACTCGATGAAACCGGTGGCTCGCGCCACTACCATGGAACGTTCGTCGGCGGGTTAGTTTCCTCCAGCTACGACAACAAGACGGGTTCCGGGGGAGTTGCCCCCAGCGTATCCATCATGGACCTCCGATTTCTCGACAACGCCGGCAGGTTTTATACCTCCGACTGGGAGAAGCTGGCCGACGCGATCGATTACGCCACGGAGAACGGCGCGGATATAATAAACATTTCTATTTACGCGAACGTCAAACCCTCCGGTGTCGTCCACGGTGCCCTCAAAAGAGCCGAGTCGGAAGGCGTGCTGGTAGTGGGGATCGCTGGAAATAGCGGAGAAAGGATCGGGTACTTCGGTAAATGGGATGAAGTTTTCACTGTTGGGTCCCTAAACGAGTCCGGAAAAGTAAGCAGTTTCTCTAACTACGGACCGGAGGTTGAACTCGTAGCTCCCGGAACTGAAGTACTTTCCTTCAGGCCCGGCGGCAATCTCTCGACGGGCTCAGGTACTTCTTTCGCCGCTCCTCACGTAGCGGGCACTGCCGCTCTTATCCTTTCCAAAAGACCACAAATTAGCCTCTCCGAACTGAAACGAACCCTGCGTAAATCCGCTCGGGATATCGGTAAATCAGGAAAAGACGAGTCCGCAGGATACGGGGTAATAGATGCGAGCAGGTCTTTAGGAAAGATTGCTGGAACTGAAGATAACGGCGAGACAGAGGGCGGCGGCATGAAGGATAAAGTCGTCAATCACGAAATAAGAACCGATATCGAGACTGTCCAGACCACAGACGGGGAAATCTTCCGAACCAGCCGAGATATTTGATTATCTCCGGTCGTTTCGTAAAATAGACTCACCACTGACCATATATTATCTAAAATTTTTCTTTATACCTTTAGAGGAATAAAAGTGAATAGTACCGCAGTAACGCGAAAACCGTTTTATTTTCTGCTTATCGGGCTAATTATTCTGGTTGGGGTCGGACAAGTCGGATATGGAGTAAATATCTCTAACATAGAGTTCCGTCTCGATATAGATCCCGGTACGACATCGACCCACGAGTTAATGGTGACAAACGACGAAAGCAGCCCGGTAGATGTGAGTGTAGATCTCGGAGACTGGTATAGAAAACCCGATGGAGCAAACAGCTTTATCGGGGAAAATGCCGCCAGGTGGGATGCCCCCCGATACGGTCTCAGTGAAGGGGAAAGTCTCACCATAGTTTATCGGGCACGGACCAAAGGAGAATTCACGGGCAATTTCAATATAGAGGGAGCCGTGACAACATCCAGGCCGGACACCGATGTCCGGGTCTACGGGGACGTCGGATACTCCCCGGCGACCGAAGAAGTAAGTACGGAACAGGGTGCTCAGGAAGGGCCAATTTCGGTCCGGAGAAGTATTACCCCTGAGCCCGAAAAAAACGAAAACGGGTTAAGCCTGAAAGTATCTATTGAGATTACCGCGAACGAAGAGGTGCGGGGCATCACCCTCTCGGAAGGTTTTCCTGTGAACACGAAAGTTACAAACCTGGAAAGCGGGGGCATTCCCGTCGAATACGTAAATCGTTCTGCGGTTGACTGGATCGACGTAGATGCCGGCGAGTTCACGCTCGAACCAGGGGGGGAGAGAAGAATTCCGTTTTCCGTCTCGGTACCCAGGGGGGTTGATGGGACTCACTGGGCCACTATATACGTAAAATCCGAACCGGTATCTCAGGAGAGAGAGGGCACGACGATTGTTGCTATTAAGCGATTTGCGGTAAAGGTATACGTAACCGCTCCTGGTACAACCCGGAAGGAGGCATACGTAACGAATTTCTCTGCAATCACCAAGTCCATTCCAAAGTTCGAGTTAACTTTGGAGAATCGTGGAAATGTCGAACTGACGGCCTCCGGGGAATTGAGGTTACGGGACGAGACCGGTGAGGTCGTTGACGCCATCGAGATTAACTCTTTCGAAATATTACCAGGTTACAGGCGCAAATTGACGATAGAAGGTAAAGAAGCAACTAATCTTTCGCCGGGAAAATATAACGCCCTGGCCGTACTGGATTATGGCGGGGAGAACAAGATAGGACAGAGCCTGTCGTTCAGAGTTAAGCCACTGAATTTACAGCCTATTGGATCGTCTCCGTCACTTCCAAAAGACCCGAACGGCGACGGGCTATACGAAGATATAGATGGAAACGGTAGCTTGGAAAGAATTGATGCTCTCGTATTTAGTTTCAACTTCGACAAGGATTACATCCAGAAAAACGGTCGAGCTTTCGATTTCAACCTGGACGGCACTGTTAATATGAAAGACGCAGAAGAACTGATGAGGTTAGTTCAATCAAGTTAGCTCATTGTTAATCCAACCCCAAAGCCTCCCACCGTTTTTTCTACATTACATTCGCTAAGACAACTGTCCCGTTTTTTTCTCCCATCGAAGTGCACTCCAGCTTACCTGTAAATTACTTTCCTCCTACAAACTACCCGTCCCGTAATGTGCGGTGTAACTCTTTCCTGTTATGTGGATCATTTAAAAACGAGTTGAGGGGCGTAAACTAACATGGATGTTGTACGATTCAGGAGGTGCCGATCATGTACGTCCGTATTTGGTCTAAGAAGTTAATACCGTTTCTACTTGCGGTTGTGTTTTTTATTTGTGCGGCCGGAGCCAGCACTGCCAGGGCTCAGAGAACTTCTCTGGAGATCGAAGAAGTCGAAGTCAAGAAAGGTGATACGGTAACTGTAGCTGTTACTCTCTCCAGAGCGCTGGAAGGTCTCGGCAGACTGGACGCGACTATAGTTTCAGACTCTCCGGACGTATTTGCCCTAACTTCTTTGATGCCCAGTGCCGTATCGGAGGAGTTCATGCAAATAGATTTACAGGAGAAGGACAGGATAAAATTCAAGCTCGTAGACCTCAGAAAATCGGTTGATCCGGGAGACGATAACGTCGAACTGCTTAAGTTTACCGGGGAAGCAACTAATACGGGAGCGTCAAAGCTTTCACTGGAGGATATCAAGTATACGGATGAAGAAGGTAATGTTCTAGAACCGACCGTGAAGGATGCGGAAGTAACTATCGAGCCCGCCGAAACTAGTGAAGTAGAGAGTCACCGGGAAAAGGAGGAGGAACCGACGGATGAGGAAAAGGAAGAGCCGGAAAGGGAAGAGGGCCAAGCCGAAGAGGAAACAAAGGGCAAAAAGGTAACGGGGACCGAACCAGAGCCTGAGGAGAAGGCGGAGGTAGAAAGTGACGCCTACTCGCCAATACTGGATAAACTCAGCCTTAAGCTGGGTGAGGCAGGAACATCCAGGTTTAAGCTTGTTTCCCTTCCGGATGGGTTAAGAATGGCGGAGGTCTGGATCGCAAACGCGGGGGGACTAGATTTTAGCGAGGTATCTTCCCTTGCTCTGGACCATTTCGAAGTGGTTAAGAAGACCGAGGAACTGATAAACTTCCGGTTCGTCGATTTTGAAGGGACAATAAAGCCGGAAACCGACGAATTAAGAGTAGCCGAGATAGTTATTGACGCGATCAGTCCCGGTGAAACAGAAATCCGGGTAAAGAGGTTGGAGGTTTGGACTGATAGCGGAGCAAAGATAGTCAGGCAGGGATATTCGGTGTCAATCGAGGTAGTGCTGGGCCCGATAGGCCGGTCGTCTTCTCCACCCCGGGACCTCGATGACGACGGGCTATACGAAGATATAAACGGTGACGGCGAGCTAACTGAAACGGACGCGTTTATCCTGGCGTTCAATATCGAATCAAAATTTATCCGAGAGAATACCTCCCTGTTCGACTTCGATTGGGACGGTCG
>CAZYPS010000139.1:0-4136 GCA_964649445.1 uncultured Thermotogae bacterium
TCACCAGAGAATGCCCCATCCGGAAGGGCGGGGAAATTTACTCCAAATAACGGATATGCCCCCAGTCTTTTACATAATTAAGAGACTATATCCGGAAAGTTTCAGTTAAAGTTTGTAGTAGCCATAGAATTTGATTTCGCTTATTAGGATTAACGTCCCCGGTAACTAAACTCTTTATTTGCCGGATTTTATTATATCCATAATTATATCAGTCGGGATTCAGCTTAAAGCTTCTTTTTAACCGTGGACTCCCGCTCCCTGAAATAATCATACGTATCGTTTACAAGTGCATCCAATCGATCAGCACCAGGTTTACCATGCATAGCGGGATAGGGATTACCCCCCGGACCCAGTGGTTCAGCAGTTGCGTATTTCTCTCCCTGAGAATAACCTATCGCATACAAGGATTTTATAAGCGTGTCCAAGTCCAACATGCCTTTGCCCAGGGCCCTACGATTTGTATCCGCCAAGTGCAAATTGACTAACCGGTCACCGTACTCCAATATCGTTTTTCCGATATGGCTTTCTTCTTGGGACATGTGATACACGTCACCATTTATCCACTGGACAGCGGGGTGATCAAGACGTTCTATATACTTAACTGCCTCTTCAAAGGTATGGACTATGCTCGTTTCGGCGGATCTAATCGGTTCTATAGCACCCTTTATGTCCGCAGCTTCTAGTTCATCAGCAACTCTTGCCAGTGTTTCAATGGATCGATCAACTTCGTACTCATCGATCGGTTCAGACCTTCCAACTGCGGCAGGCACTATGAGGAAGTACTCTGCGCCCAACTCGTGACCGAGTTCAATATTTCGCTTCAAATAATCTATTGCTTCCTGCCTTACCCAGCCTTCATTACTGGCCAGCTCGTTTTTGGGGCTAAACATCCCGCATATTCCCGATACCTCTAGACCGAAATCATTGAGCGCTTTTCGGACTTCAGGTACGTCGTAACCCAGACTATCCCCATAACGGTTGCCGTGAAGTTCAATGTAATCGATACCAGCTTCGTCCAACCGTTTGACCGAATCGTGGAGGCTCTCCTGCCCGAAACCCCAATTGCTCCAGGAAAAGTTTATTGAACTCTTTAACAATTTCGGCTCGGCTTTTATGGTCTCTTCTGCTTTTTCGGCTATTTCTCTGTTTTTTGATTCAAAATTTTGTGAGTTGTTCATACTCCTCCTTTACATATCTTAAGGCAAAAATTAGGCGCCACTCTTAATCTTATACATGGCAACTTCATCTGCCCCATTATTGGCTGAAAATACGATATCCAGATCAGGGCGTTGCAAAACGGTAATTTGAGCAGGACCTACTCCTTGATCAATTGTGAAATCCTTTTTTATACACTCCGAACTTCCATCCCATTTCAAGCAAACAAGGTCTTCTTTGCCTCCCCTGCTACCAGCAATTATCCTCGGTTGACCATTGATTTCCCCCGACCAAACAACGTGCCCAAAATCCAGAGGATAGGAAGTTTTTTGCTCCCAATTTCCTCCGCTATTGTTATAAAGACCAAGGGTGTCTCCGTGGAACGGTTCAATCGTTACCAATTCTGGTTCGCCATCACTATCCACGTCCTGAACTGAAATATCACTAACCTCGCGTCCAATCAATTCCCTGGATTCCCAGCCCCTAGAATAATTGTCCGGTACCATCAAAGAAAAAACTCCTTCCTGTCCGGTGATTAAAACGACTTTTTCACCTTCCAATTTCGTCACGTTTAGTCCGTGGTTCTTGTGAATACCGGAAAGGACTTTGTTCATCTCCAGGCCCCTTCCCGGATCATCAGGTATTATCCCTGCGTAAGTAGCTCCGGACTGCGACCAATCTTCAGGTGAATCTTTCGATTCTGCCAGCGTTGAAGCAACCAAATAAGAGTCACCACCAGTTGTAACTTCCTCTATCCGATGGACAAATGGAAGGTCTAAAATTCTTCTTTTCTGCCAGTTACCATCGGAATCCTTATTAACATACACTACCCCTGCCCCTTCGGACTGAAACACAGGATAGAAACCCTCAATGGCCAGAAAACTTTCCTCGTCTTTTGAAAAAGGTATAACGTTCATACAGCCACCAAGATCTTTCGGAAAGGTTCGTTCTCTAGTCCAGTCCGGGGAGGTAAACATGAGAGGCCTCCCTTTTGTTTCCGGGCCAACAACGAGACTTTCTTGTCCTCCGACATTGATCAGGCCTGTTGCGTAAGCATCCTGGAGTTGAGCTAACACTTTCTTTTCTATTTCCACCATTAACCCCCTAGACTATTAACCCGTCTGCCAGCACTTAAAACGAAAATTTTTCAAGACAGACAACAAATTCTTGTCTGCAAACTAAAAGTTAAATTAATTCTTCTAGCAGGAAGCGTCAAACTATTACCTGCTCCCTGTTAGATACAACCAACAAGTTAAGAATTATGGAATGAATTACCTGAATTATAGGAAACTAGGATAAGGTATATTTGGTTCGTCAGTAAATGAATCCTCTCCTCCCTGAGGATACTCGTATCTCCCCTTATCTTTGTGGTCCGGATAAATAAACTTGCCACCTACTTTCCAGATGAAGAGAGAAAAATCCAACCTGTGGTTATTGAATTCATGGAGCATTTCTATTTCTCTGGGATCTACTACCTGATTGGACCATAGATCGTAGTGATAAGGTATAAGTACCTCGGCATCGAGGTTCTGAGCAGCCCTAAGGCAGTCGCAGGCAGTCATCTTATCAGTACTACCAGGAGGATTTTTTCCATAAGAGGTAAATGCCACATCTATGTCGTGATCCTTACCATGTTTGAAATAGTGGTTCGAGAAGTGAGAATCACCGCTGTGATATATTGAGCCTCCTGGAGTCTCTATTAGATAATTAACGGCTCTTTCGTCCATGTCTGGTGGCATCTCACCGCGGAGATCACCTGAAGGGGGTTTAGTTATCAGTGCTGTTCTGTCAAAGGACTTTAAGGCCTTTACTTCCACGTCCTTGATCGAGAATGAGTCGCCCGGTCTCACGACTCTGGTTCTACTCTCCGGAACCCCCCAGTCTTCCCACTTGTCGACACAGAGTTGGGGACCAATAAAAGGTGCGTCCGTGTTCTCACAAACAGCCGATGCAACATAGGGATCTATGTGGTCGCCGTGAATGTGAGTGGAAATCACCGCGTCAATTTCCTGGATGGCAAATGGATCGATAACCATCGGTATGGCTCTAAGATTAGGGGGTAGATCTCTCCCTCCAGACATCCTACTTATCTGAAAGTCTTCTCTTTCTTCAAAAGGTGGTTGTTCTTTCGTAGACCTACCTCTTCCTGCCCAGAAATCAAAAGCAAGGTTGGCATTATCGGGAGTTTTCACCCAAATACCCGTACAGCCAAGCCACCACATCGCGAACTTGTCAACAGGTACTTCCTCTTGTTCTATCTCTTCGTTAAGCCAAGTACCCCACTCGGGGAAAACATCGTGTAACCACCGATCTCGATCGATATCGTTGATATTAGTACTCATAAAACCTCCTAATCAGGTTAAAAATTAGTCTCAAATATGATTCAGGCTAAAAAGAAATCTTTATTTCATAAACTAAATTAATTTCATCCTCATCCCTTCACTGCTCCAGCAGTAAGACCACGGATTATGCTTCGAGCTGAGAGAAAAGTAAACACGAATGCCGGCAGCGCTACTATTGTAGCCATAGCAGTGATCTCACCCCACTGGACACCTACTTGAGTTATCCGCTGTGAGATCGCGACCGGAAGAGTTCTCGTAGTACGATCGGTTAGAACCAGTGCGAGTATGAATTCGTTCCACGAGATTCGAAAAACGAAGATGCTTGCAACGGCCAATCCCGGTTTTATGAGCGGCAACACGATCCGGAACAGGATCCCAAGCTCGGAACACCCATCTATCACCGCGCTTTCCTCTATCTCAACCGGAATTTCATTCATGAATGACCGTAAGATCCATATAGTAAAAGATAGATTCAATGCTACGTAGGCAAAAATCAATCCCATCCTGCTTCCTGAAATTCCTAAGTTGAGCCAGAGAACGAAAAGTGGAACGATAAGCACTGCAGGCGGTATCATCCGCAATAATAAAGTGACCGTCGAAACGGCTCGTTTCCCCATGAACTTGAATCTAACCAAAGCA
>CAZYPS010000140.1:0-4060 GCA_964649445.1 uncultured Thermotogae bacterium
GGATTAATTACCCGGTCTTTCGGCGCATGAGAGAAACGAACGTATCCGCCCTCCGTAATCCTGACCATGTCCTCTATCCTAATACCACCCCAGCCCGGCAGGTAAATCCCCGGTTCCATCGTCACGACCATCCCGGGCTCCAGAGTATCGTCGCTCGTATCGTCCAGCTTCGGACCTTCGTGAACCTCCAGCCCGACTCCATGACCTGCCCCGTGCTCGTACGAATCGCCGTAGCCTCCGTCTTCAATGACCTCGCTCGTCGACTGGTGTACGTCACTGGCACTTTCCCCTGGTCCAAGCGCCTTCAGTCCATTTAGTTGAGCTTCAAGTACGAGCTGGTATATCTCTTTGACCTTGGACGTAGGTTCCCCGAGGTAGATCGTCCGGGTGAGGTCCGAACAGTAACCGTCGTATCGAGCCCCCATATCGACGAGTAACAAATCCCCCGGTTCCAGTTCGATTTCACCGGGATTAGCGTGGGGCTTTGCGCTCCTGGCTCCGCTAGCTACTATTGGCGGAAAAGATACGTCTTCCGCCCCGTTTTTCCTCATAAAGAACTCCAGTTCCAAAGCTACATCTCGCTCGGTCAACCCTGGTTCTACAAAATCAAGCAGGTAAGAGAAAGCGCTATCGGCAATATCTGCAGCTTTAGCGTGGAGCTCAATTTCTTCTTCTCCCTTCATCCTTCGCAGTTCTCCCAGAACTCCGTCAACTTCTCGCAGTTCAACTCCGTCCAGAGATTCTTTCAACTTATTATAGTGTTTCAAACTTACGTCGCTCTGATCGATTGCAATTACTCCAACCTCCAGACCATTTATCAACTCCGCTGTCGTCTCAAGGGGATTTGAGTCTATCTTTTTTAGTTCCACTTCCGGGAGGTTCTCCTTTGCATCGTCTATGTACCTGGAGTCGGTGAGGAATATTACCCTATCTTCCAGAACCAGCGTACATCCCAGCGTCGAGCTGAAACCCGTCAGATAACGCTGATTGGTTCTGTCCGAGGCCTCGAGATTTAGGCTGAGATAACCATCGGCGCCTCCTTCCAAATCGGCCAACAATTCTCTTAATTCTTCTATTCTCTTATTCATAACAGAATATTTTCAGGTAAATCTTTTACTTTGCAAGTAACACAGGGTTCGTTTGTCAAATGCAATTGATGCCGTTAATATTTGGAAAAGAATCATCAATTGCTAATTGGAGGACTTTATGCCAAAAAAACAAACAGTGCTTGTGACAGGGGGCGCAGGATACATCGGAAGCCATACAGTAAAACAGTTACTGAAAAAAGATTACGAAGTTGTAGTACTCGATAACCTGGTATCCGGAAACGAGCGGTTCGTCCTATCCGAAAATTTTGTAAAGGGAGATATAGGCAACCGAAAACTACTGGACGATACCTTTCGGGAGTTCGAACCCGGTGCGGTAATGCACTTCGCAGCCCACTGTCGTGTCGGAGAATCTGTAAGGGATCCGGCGAAATATTACGAAAATAACGTCGCGAAAGGTCTGACACTCCTTAACGCCGTAAGGGATTTCGGAATAGAGAAATTTATCTTCTCCTCCAGCGCCGCTATTTACGGCGATCCGGAAGAAGTTCCGATAAAGGAAGAGGCACCAAAAGACCCCAAAAACCCATACGGTCAGTCGAAATTGACGTACGAACGGATTCTGGAGGATTACTCTAACGCTTACCCAGTATCCGCCTGCTCACTCCGCTATTTCAATGCTGCCGGGACCGATCCCGAAGGAGAACTTGGAGAAATTCACGATCCGGAGACTCACTTAATCCCCGTGGTGCTTGAAGCTGCCGCCGGGGAAAGAGATCATATAGAGATATTCGGCACGGATTTCAATACACCAGACGGCACGGGAATAAGGGACTTCATCCACGTTAACGACCTTGGCAACGCCCATATATCAGCACTTGAAGCGCTAAATCAGGACGGGAAAGATTATCTTGCTTATAACCTGGGAACGGGCCAAGGTAATTCGGTCAGGGAAGTAATCGAAACCTGTAAAGAGGTAACGGGAATAGATATATCCGTAAAAGAGGGGGATAGAAGAGCGGGCGATCCACCGAGATTGGTAGCGGACCCGAGCAAAGGGTACAAGGAGCTAAGCTGGGAACCGGAATTAGAGGACCTGACGACGATAGTAGAGACGAGCTGGAACTGGATAAAAAAACGCTACGATATAACCTAAACCATCAAATTAAGAGATGTCCCAATACCCGAAAGGTATCTACGCGTTAATTATCAGGATAGAAGAACCACGGGAACTCGAGATCGGTGATCTGGTCCGGGATGAATTCCAGGGAGATTACCTGTACGTTGGCTCGGCCCACGGGCCAGGAGGTCTCCAGCGCGTTAGCCGCCACCTAAAAGCTTCGGTCGGAGAGTCAGGTAACGATCACTGGCACGTAGATTACCTAACCGGTCCTGGAGTAATCCGGGCAACTTGGTTGCTCCCTACCGACAAAGAACTGGAATGCAAATTAGCCTCGAGCCTGGAAGAATCATTCGAGCAACCCGTGAAAGGTTTCGGCTCGTCCGATTGTGATTGTTTTTCTCATCTGTTTAATTATGACCCGGAAAGAAAAGTAGAACTGATAAAAAAGCTCGACCGGATAGAACCGGATTGCAAGCCAATTCGCTTTGACTGGGAGTAAATTTTTCGCTATCTTTTGTTGGACTAGCTAGAGGAGGAATGTTTCCATGCAAACGGTGATCGGTCTCGAAATACATGCTCAATTATTGACGGAAACGAAGTTATTCTGTGGCTGTTCCGCCGACTACTTTGGCAAGGAGCCAAACAGCAATACATGCCCCGTGTGTCTCGGAATGCCCGGAACCCTGCCCGTAATCAACAAGCGAGCAGTTGACTACGGACTCCGGGCGGCCCTGGCGCTTAACTGTGAAATACCGGAAAGGTCGAAGTTCGACCGAAAAAACTATTTCTATCCCGACCTTCCAAAAGGTTATCAGATATCTCAATTCGACGAACCACTGGCGGTGAACGGTCACCTCCAGCTTGATAGCGGGAAAATTGGAATCAGGAGAGTCCACCTGGAAGAGGATGCGGGGAAGCTGGTTCATCAATCAGGTGGTTCCAGTTCCGTAGATTTAAATCGGGTTGGCGTTCCCCTTATAGAGATCGTCACCGAACCCGACCTCACCTCGCCGGAACAGGCGAGGGACTTTATGGAGAAGCTCCGGCAAATTCTTCGCTACGTCGAAGTTTGCAGCGGAGATATGGAGAAAGGCTCCCTCAGATGTGACGCCAACATCTCTTTGAAGGATGACGGGAAAATGGGGACGAAGACGGAAGTAAAGAACATGAACTCCTTCCGAGCTGTTGAGAGCGCACTGAAGTTCGAGGAAAAGAGGCAAGAGGAGACGCTCGAATCAGGAGGGGAAATCGACCAGGTGACACTGGGCTGGGACGCGGATGCTGAAGAAGCCAAACCCATGAGATCCAAAGAAGAAGCTCATGACTACAGGTACTTCCCGGAACCGGACCTTGTACCACTTGTAATTGACGAGGACTGGAAGGAGAGAATAGAGGAGAACCTCCCAGAATTACCCCGGGAAAAGGAACGACGCTGGAAAGAAGAGTTCGACCTTCCCGAATACGATATCGGTGTACTTACCGAGGACAAAGAGATCGCGGATTACTTCGAGCAGGCAGTCGAGGCTTACAATTCTCCAAAAGAAGTCAGCAACTGGATGATGTCCGAACTCTTTCGGGTCCTTAAGCTTCCGGAGACAGAGCTGAGCGACGTAAAGCCGGGAGACTTCGCCTACCTCGTAGAACTGGTCGCCGAAGGGGAGATTAATGACAATACGGCAAAAGACGTACTGGAGCAAGCATTCACTGAAACCAAGAACCCAAAAGAGATAGTCGAGGCGGAAGGACTCAAGCGCATCTCCGATAAAGGAGCCCTAACGGAGAAGATCGAGGAAGTGATTGCGGAGAATCCCGACGCCGTCGAGGATTTCCAGTCCGGCAACGAAAAGGTTCTGGGGTTTCTAATCGGCCAGCTAATGAGCAAAACGGACGG
>CAZYPS010000141.1:0-3912 GCA_964649445.1 uncultured Thermotogae bacterium
TCTTTATCCAGATAACGCTGAAGGATTAACGTCGCCGCCAGTTTGTCCCTGTGACGCTTTCGATCCTCCCGGGAGAGGTCCGATTCGAGCATTACTCTTTCCGCCTCGGAGCTCGTCAGGCGCTCGTCTATCGTCTCCACGGGAATCGGTAACTCCTCTTCCAGAGCTTCTTTGAACTCTTCCACGGCTTCAGCCAGCTCGCCCTCGCCTCCATCCATGTGGTAGGGCATACCCAGGACGATCAAACTTACTTCCTCCTCTGACACCAGGTCCCGGATATACTGGATATCCTGTTCAAGTTCCTCTCGCTCGTAAGTCTCCCGTCCGAGGGCAACGGTCCTATCTCCATCGCTGATTGCTATTCCTATTCTCTTACTGCCCCAATCTAGTCCGAGTACCTTGTTTTTAGTCATTGGAGTGAGTTTTTCTATTCCGACTTCGGTTAAGCGCGGGAGCTAGGTCTGCTCGGGTTTTGGGTAATCGTAGCTGGAACTCCCGCGGTCCAGCGGTTGGCTGGAGGGCTGAGTTAATCTTCTCTAACTGACATGGTCCGACCCTTCCATTCGCTTCCTTCCTTTCTCCACCAGGTCAGTCCGGAGTCTATCGTCATTAGGGTGTAGAGGAATCCGCTGACTGGAGCGAAGAACCCGTAGAGCCGGGAAAGACCATACCAGTTTAGGATTGGGAATAGACTTGCGCTCATCCCTAGCCATGTCAGTCCCCCTAGGAAGATTAGGCCGGAAGCAAGTACCGGACTTATGTCCGCGATAAAGCCAAGCAATCCGGCTATTCCAAGTGCGACTGATCCCGGTGGAACCAGGAATAACAAAACCATCCCCAGAGCCGTGCCGAGAAGACGAAATTTCGAATATCCCAGCTGGCTGAAGGCTGATCGGGATACGGTATTCCAAACTCCCCTCAGGCTTTCGTAGCTCCGGACGCTTGATGCCATGTGAGATAGCCCAAGCCACAATCCCCGGCCCTCCGGAGTACTGCAGCCCTGGGCCAGTGCACAATCGTCGATAACCGCGTCCGAAATCACTTCGAACCCCCCTGCGTTTTTAAGGGCCCATTTTCGAGCCAGTATGCAACCTCCTGCTGCGGCGGCTGTATCTTTTTTCGGATCATTGACCCAGTTGAACGGGTATATCATGCAGAAATAGTAAACGAAATTGGGGATCAATAGCTTTTCCCAGAAGCTTTTTGACCTGAGATCGGCCATAATCGAGGCTAGCTTTAGCCCTTCGTCTTCGAGCTTATGAGCGAGGGTTTTTAGAGTTTCGGGATCGTGCTTTATGTCAGCGTCCGTTAACCAGATAAGCTCCGGATCAAGTTTCTTTGCTTCCTGGAAACCGTGATGAAGCGCCCAGACCTTCCCCGACCAGTCTTCCGGAGTGGGTGGGGGGACCACGGCCTGGAAATTCGCTTCTTCGTCCAACTTCTCGGCCAATTCTTGTGCCACTTCCCCCGTGTTGTCCTCACTGTGGTCGTTAACGAGAATTACGTTTAGGTCGCCGGGGTATTCCTGAGTTAACACGGTGGGTAGCGACTCCGGCAGAGTCTCGCTCTCGTTTCTGGCCGGGATAATTGCACAAATTGAAGGCCAGGAGTGTTCTACCTCCGACTCTTCAAAAGGGAGGAGTCTCTGGTCCATTCGCCAGAAATTTCCCCGCCCGAATAGTAAACCGACCCAGACGAGTAGAGAAAGGCTCGCAATTATCAGTATGATCGGGAAGATATTTTCACCTAACCTCTGTCAATATTCCTTTCAATGGTCTACTTAGAAACACTCGCCGGACGAAGGCGAAGGTCAGCGATTTTACTCCCGGCTGGCCCCGACTTCTTTGGCGGGTTCCGGCAGGTCAAGTTCTCTCAGAGTATTTTTCAGCGGGGTTCCGTCTCCGGTCCAGCCTCGAACCGTGTAATAACGGTCGAGTTCTCGTTCGAACTCCTCCGGTTTTATTCGTTCCCCTTTGGAAGGACCGTCCGGGATCTCTTCCTGAGTTACCCTCTTCGGTATCCGGTCGTCTTCTCTTGAGAACCCTTCTCTGGTGTTGAACGCCTTTGAAAGGTTATAAACCCTCTCTCCGGCGGCTAATAGCTCTGAATTCGACAGGTCGAATCCAGTTACGGCGTTTACCAGCTCCTTTACTCCTTCGTCGTACATGATTCCCCTGCTAAATTTGCACATACCGGTCATGTCGTATATGGTCATCAGGTCTTCCATTGCCTTCAGGGCTACAGCCTTGCCGGCCATCTCCGTCCGATCGTAGTCCTCGAAGTCCCAGAAGCTTCCGCTCATTTCGAGAGCGTAGAAGCAGGAAGTCAGGTGGTCGGCACCTCTCGGGGCGACCGCAAAGGCGAGCGCCATTCCCTTGATCCCCCGAACTTCGAATCCGGCGGGAACCATGCCCTTGACGTGGATTGTAAACTCTTCCGAACCTTTGCCGAGCTCCCGGGCGGCTTCTACCGGTCCGTTGGTCAACAGCTCACCCAGGTCACCATCTCTTTTTGCTATCCGTTTCGTCGCCTCGATCATTGCTTCGGCGTTCCCGAATTCAAGGTCCAGGTCCGTTTCCAGTAATCCCTTCTCGTAGGCTTCCATGGCCCAGGCGATTGTCATACCGGTGGTAATGGTGTCCAGGCCCATTTTGTCGCAGATCTCGTTTGCTTTGGCCACTGCCTCTATGTCGTCCACTTCCGTGGCACCGCCCAGCGAGTACTGGGTTTCGTACTCGGGACCGTCGACGGCAATATCGCCGTAAGGAGTATCCTCGGCGACGAAGTACTGACTGCAGGGCTTGGTACAGTAGGGACAGGGCCTTCTCCCCTGACGGTAAATATCGACCCACTTCCGCGGATCCAGATCAATTCTCTCCGTCTCCGGATCGTCCAGCCTATCGTAAGCTTTCTTGAAGTAACCCGACTGCCAGTTTCTCGTCGGGAACATCCCGATTTCCCGGTTCTTAACGTGAAGAGCCTCCCCGGTTCCATACTGCATGTCCACAGTTGCCGAGCCAGTTCCGGATATTTCTACCTCACCTTTCCCCGTGGTTTCTTTTCTCCACTTGTCTTTAAGATCATCCAATAGTTCTTCGTCGTGAACCTGCGGGAGTTCGCTTCCCTTTGCCGCTATTGCCTTCAGGTTCTTTGATCCCATTACGGTTCCGCCGCCTCCCTTGCCCGCCTGGCGGTCCTCGCATTCTATCATTGCCAGTTTTGAGAGGTTTTCTCCGGCGGGACCTATAGCGGCGGTCGAATAACCGTTGTACTTTTCCTTGATCTTCTCGTCCGTCTCCCGGGTATCCAGACCCCAGAGGTCGGTCGCGTCTTCTATCCTCACTTCTTCGTCCTCGACCACTAACAGAGCAGGAGAATCTGCCTCGCCCTCGACGACGAGAACGTCGTAGCCGGACCGTTTAACCTGATCTCCCACTTTCGCCCCGACGAGTGACTTTCCGTATCCACCGGTTACCGGTGACTTAAATCCGAAGGTCGTCTTGGAAGCGGTGGGGACATTCGGACCGACTAGCAGCCCGGGAGCGACAATTAGGACGTTCTCCGGTCCGAGTGGATCGGTATCTTCGTCTACTTCGTCGTATAGAACCTTAGTCGTAAACCCCGTTCCGCCCAGATATTTTTTAAGAAATTTTCTCGAAAGTTCTTCTTTTTTTACTTCCCCCGACGAGAGATTAACGCGGAGCAATTTTCCCCAATATCCTGGGTGTTTTGGCATAATTACCTCCTGTTATCTTGTATTTCAGGTTACAACTTGATCCTAATTAATTTTCAGGCGGTTAGCAAATTTGAGAGTGGTTGCCCTGGTGGGAGAGTGTTCTAAGAAAATGATATCTCTGCCACCGATGGTCCCTCCGGGGTTCCCGGACCGAGAAATTTCCGACTCGCGTGCTC
>CAZYPS010000142.1:0-3881 GCA_964649445.1 uncultured Thermotogae bacterium
TCCGAACTTTTTACCGAGGCAGGCAGAGGAGATATAGAGTTCAAAAGACTTTCGGCTTCCCTTGACCCCTTGAAAGAGATCCTCTTTCAACCGAATGATTCCGGATTAACCCACATACAACCAGCCAATCATCCATTAGAAATTGAGGAGAAAATTTAACTAAACCGGGTTAGCCAAAATAAAATTCGGAGCGAGTCCGACGATTAACCCGGATCGGAAATACACCTTGCTGGGTTAACTCCCCCAGTTTCTATGGAATCACTGGAAAAATTTACCTGCTCAGTCGCTATAATTCCGTCTTCGTTCTTTTGCATTCCTGACTCTGAAATCGGTGTTAATACTTTCTCCTTTTCTAAGCTGCCCGAGGAAGCTGTTCCCCAGGACGGCAGATACCGAGGTTATCATTGCAACCATCGCGAAAACCGGGTGAACAAGTCCCGTAGCGGCGGCAGGCACGCCGATTCCGTTAAATCCAAAGGCGATGGCAAGGTTCTGCCACGTCTTTCTGTAGCTCGTCTCACCGATCCCGTAGGCGTCCATCACTCCGCCCAGTTTATCTCCCACCAGGACTATATCGGCACTCTCGATGGCTATATCCGTTCCCGCTCCTATGGCAATTCCGATATCCGCCTGGGTTAGGGCTGGGGAGTCGTTGATCCCGTCTCCAACCATCACGACCCTTCCGTCTTTCTGTAACTTACCTATTTCTTTTCTTTTCTCGTCCGGCAGTACTTCTGCCTGAACTCTATCTATTCCCACTTCGGAAGCGACCGCCGAAGCAGTCTCCCGGCTGTCTCCCGTAATCATCACGGGAATGATACCCTGAGCCTTTATTCTGGATATGGTTTCGAGGGCGTCTTCCTTTATCCGATCTCCAATACCTACTAGACCTATTAGCTCGTCTTCAACAACTACCCCTATCGCCGTTAGGCTTCGTTCCCGAAGCTTTTTTAGCTCCTCTGCCGGGGCTTCAACACCCGCCCTCTCTTTCAGCCAGCTGGGTTTCCCAACAAGGACTTCCTTTCCCTCTACTGTCGCCTCCACCCCTTTACCGGTCACGCTGTCGAAACTCTCGGGGTCCGGATACTCAACCTCTCTCTTATCAGCATAGTCTATCAAAGCTTTTGCCAGAGGGTGTTCACTAAAACATTCAGCTGAGGATCCGTACCTGAGGACTTCCTCGGAACTCCCTCTCAGGCCCGTTATCTCTTCTACGGCGGGTTCGCCCTCAGTAATAGTCCCGGTTTTATCGAGAACTATATTCTTTACTTCGTGGAAAATCTGGAACGCGTCGCCCGAACGGATAAGGATTCCCCTGTCCGCTGCTTCCCCGCCTCCTCGAATTAGAGCCAGAGGCGTTGCCATACCTAGAGCACAGGGATAGCCGAGAACCAGGACGGAAAGGGTTGCGAATACTGCCCTTTGAACATTCGGACCCCTTCCCCATAAGAAAGGCACGGTTAACCAAAAAATCAGTGAAAATCCAGCAACGACAAGCACGCCGGGAACGAAATACTGGAGTATTCGATCCGCAAGTTTCATTACTCCAGGCTTCATTGCCCTTGCTTCTTTCATCTGATGAGCTATCTGGCTCAGGAAAGTATCGCTGCCAGTAGCGGTAACCTCTATAAGCAGCCTCCCTGTTCTGTTTATACTTCCACCTGTTACTTCATCCCCTTCCCGTTTGTCAACTGGTGCTGGCTCTCCAGTCACCACGCTTTCGTCTACTGCACCCCTACCATCCAGGACTTTTCCGTCTATCGGTACTTTCTCTCCTGGCTTAACCCGTACCCTGTCCCCTACCTCAAGCTCATTTATATTCACCTCTTCGACCTTTCCGTTCCCGACTTTCCTGGCCGTATCGGGCTGTAAGTCCAGCAGGTCCTGAACCGCCCTGGATGCCCTCGCTCTGACTGCGAGGCTAGTATATTCCGAAAGTATATGATAAGCTGTCAAAAATACCGCTACCGCCAGGAAGTGAACGGTAGGATAACTCGGAAATACAAGCAATCCGAGCAGTCCTCCTATCAGAGCGGCGAAAGCACCTGCCTCCAGCAGGACGTGCTGGTTCAATATTCTCCTCCGGAGACTATTGTAGGCTTTCTTTTTTATATAATATCCAGGCCAGAACATCGTTATTAACGCGAGAGGGAGAAGGCCGTAATTCATCAGAACGGATTGGGATTCAAAAGTTCCGTCAACAAACATCATGTAACCCATCAGAATCGCTGATATTATTGCCGCGATCCCGCTCGCGAGGAGCCTTTTTCTGCCCCTACCGAGTTCTTCTTGTTGTTCTCGAAATCTTCTCACCTTGTCTGGATCCCTAATGGAGTAGCCAAGCTCCCTCAGCGTGTCGTTTAGCTCGACTTCGTTTACCCCATCCGGATCGTACTTCACCAGAACTTCTTCGTGTGCCATGCTTACGCTAACATCATTTACTCCGTCGATTCTTCGATAGGCCTGCTCTATGGTGCTGGCACAGAAGGAACAACTCATACCCCCGACTTTTACCTGATAGCTAGATTGCGGCCCTGTTTCTTCCACAATCAACCCTCATCTTTCTGGAAGTTCTCGATGTGAGGACAGATGACCTCTTCCGATGGATCTCCGGAACGTTTCTCGGTCTCTTCCAGGTAGTCCGAAATTTCCCTTCGGAACTCCTTCAGGTTGGATATCCGTCTGTCCAGTTCTTCCAGCTTTTCCTCAAGCAACTCTCTCACGTGCTCGCAGGGCAGCGCACCCTGGTTTCTAATCCGTAAAATCTCTTCTATCTGAGACAGGGAAAGGTCCAGCTCTTTGGCCCGATCGATGAACTGGAGAATATCTACGTATGATTGGTCGTAAATACGGTAACCGGAGTCGTTTCGGTCCGGTTCTGGCAAGAGACCTTTCCGTTCGTAATAGCGAATTGTTTTGCGGCTAAATCCGGTGATTTCCGCCAACTCACCAATATAGTAGGGTTCGCTCATATCTCTCACCCACTAAAATATAAAGGTTACAGCTGCTGGAAGGTCAAGTCCCAACTCAGCTTCTTACCCAAACTCACGTGAACGGTTTTCCAATGCTATCTCCGGTTTCTCGAGATAAACCGGAAGATATCGCCTACCAGTGTGACTGTAACTCTTTTAGCTATGCCCAGGAATTTCACCCAGAACCGATTGACACGACTGCTGGTAATGCTATATACTAATTTATGTGAAAAATTTTTCACGTTTTTTACACCGGAAAGGGGGTCAGAGATGTCAACGCAGGAAACTCAGTCAGGTCCTAGTCCAGGAGATCAAAAATATCATCTGTTTTTTGAAAGTCTTGCAAACCGTTCCAGAATGGAAATCCTTTCCTCGTTAAAAAGAGGGCCAAAATGCGTAAAAGAACTGGCCCACGATTTGAACCGTGAAAGAAGTAGCGTTTCTCACGCACTGAGGGAGTTGCTGCGCTGTAATTTAGTCTTTGTTAACGAGGAGGGAAGGAAAAGAATATACAAATTAAACGACGATACTCTCAAACCTCTGCTGGAACTCGTGGACGTACACGAAAAAAAATACTGTAACGAATGCGTAAAACTTAGAAATTAATCCGAAGAATTCCCGACCTCAGTGCTGCTTAATTAATTTTTCATAACTATAATAATCGAGGAGGATAAAATGGTTAAACGAGAAATTATCGACATCGACGAGGAAAAATGCACCGGTTGTGGAGACTGCATTCCCTCCTGTCCCGAGGGAGCACTCCAATTGATAAACGGGAAAGCCCGACTCGTCAACGAGACTTTCTGTGACGGCCTCGGCGCCTGCATAAACGACTGTCCGGAGGGCGCAATAACGATCGAAGAACGAGAGGCAAAACCGTACGACGAAAAAGCTGTCGCGGAAAAGATG
>CAZYPS010000143.1:0-3867 GCA_964649445.1 uncultured Thermotogae bacterium
GCAATATTCCAAAACTACCTATCATCAGTCAAATTAGCATACTCTCATTCCCATTCTAATAGGTTCTTTCTGGATAGGGTGAGTTTAAAGTTTCTCGGTCGCTCAGGGTGATTTAAGAAAATTTGAAGAATTTTCGGCAAACTTACACTGGAGGATTTTAATAACTGAGGCAAGTTGTAAAGGAATTATGATAGCTGAAGAAGAAAGAATTCCTTGAGTATCGCTTTTTTAATCCACAGAGGGTATTCTGCGTGATTTAATAAATAAGTAATCCTAGCTTCCGATAAATTAAGAAACTAAGAGGGGCGAGGCAATTTATGTGGAAATGGGAAGATTAGCGAGCCCAAATTTCGCAGGGTATTGTTGCCTCAAAGTTTATGAGAAGTATTTTGAACCTTTGTTTAATTTCAGCTAAAACATAAAAAATTTCTTGATAATATTATAGTAAAAATTATAATACTCGTGTGAAAATCAAGAAAGCTGAGGAGAGGATATAAAAATCCATGGTAAAAGAGATAGAGATAACCCTGGACCAGATTAAAAAATACGTCCACGCTCTTCATTGCCCGACCCGCTGGAAGATAATTCTTTTTTTAAGGGAGGTAAAAAATCCGCGGGAAAAAATCGCGAGCACCTGGAAAGCTAACTCGAACGGAAAGTCAATTGAGTGATCCCTCATTAAAGAATGCAAAAATAGGTACTTTGATCAGTTTGATGACTTGTTTGGACCTAGAGGTGAAACAATTTGGGCGCAATTGAAGTGGACGGTTTGGTAAAAGAATTTGACGGCCTTCGGGCAGTCGACGGCGTGACTTTTGAGGTTAAAGAAGGAGAGATCTTTGGTTTTCTAGGGCCCAACGGTGCGGGCAAAACTACCACGGTCAGAATGATTACAGGAGTATTAAAGCCCGATTCGGGCAGGGTTCACATAGACGGAATAAATGTCGTTCAAAACCCCATCCCAGCAAAAGAAAGAATTGGAATTGCACCGGAAGAAGCCAACGCCTATATAGACCTTACCGCCCGGGGGAATATGCATTTAGCCGGTGAACTCTACGGGGTTCCAAAGAAAGAAAGAGGGGCAAGATCGGATAAGTTGCTGGATGAATTTGGTCTTTTGGACAGAGCGGATTCAAAAGTAAAAGGCTTCAGCAAAGGAATGAAACAAAGATTGATTTTAGCAATGGCTCTTATAAACGACCCCCCAATTCTTTTTCTGGATGAGCCTACCGCTGGACTTGATGTGGCCAGCCAGCGGTTAATAAAGGAGCAAATAGGGGAACTTAACGGGGAAGGAAAGACCATCTTTTTGACTACCCACAACATAAGCGAGGCGGATAAACTATGCGATCGGGTCGCTATCATCAACAAGGGAAAAATAGCAACTATTGACTCCCCGGAGAAGTTAAAATCCACGATTCAAAGTACCCGGTCGGTTTTGGTCAGCTTTGCCAGTAACGGTCTCAGCCGAGCTAAATTAAAGGAGCTAGAAGAAAGCCTCCAGTTAGTGCAGGAAATAGATAAAGAGGGGGACAAATACAGGATCTATGGTTCGGATCCGGGTGAGATAGTAGAAAAGGTGGTAGATTTTGCCCGGGAGGAAAATTTAAATATAGTATCGCTGAATACTTCCGGACCCAGTTTAGAAGAGGTATTTACTCATCTGACCACGGGTTAAGTTTCAAACGTTCAGAATAAACAAAAACAAAAGGAGATTAGAGAGCAATGTCTCGAATACCGCGTTTAGGCAAATCGATCTCTATTGCTAAAAAGGACCTGAAGATATATTACGGAAAAGGGCCGGTAGTGATCTTTGGAATTTTGCTCCCCTTCTTCTTTTTCTTTGCCTTCTTGGTGGGAAGGGAGATGCCACCCCTTTCTCTAATCGCAGGGCTATCAGGAATGGCTATCTGGTTTACCTCGACATCAATCAGTCCGGTTATTGCACCTTGGGAGACGAGAACAAAGACTCTGGAAAGACTCGTATCCAGTCCGATAAGCGTGACCGAGATGCTTTTAGGAGATATCATGGGGTCAATGACCCTGGCTTTTTCCATTTCGGCCGTCACAACTTTTGCGGTAGCGACGATTGTGGGATTGATGCCCTTTAATTCCTTGACACTTTTATTGGGAATAGTCCTTGCCAGCTTCTGTTTTTCCGCAATCGGCGTACTGATTTCGGCTCTTCCCACTGACACCACATCGGATATTATGATGCTATCTACCTTGATTAAGTTCCCCCTAATTTTCGTCAGCGGGATTTTCATTCCTACTAGCAAGCTGCCCGGTTGGGGTTCTATTATTTCTCAGCTTTCCCCGCTAACTTACTTCGTAGATCTCGTTCGGTTCTCCTTTAGTGGAAGCGGAAGTCCCTGGATAGATATAGTGGCTCTAATAGGTTTTTCATTGTTTTTTCTCCTTGTTGCAGACTTTTCGCATCGCAGGACTCTTCCCAAGAGGTTGTAGCGCTTCGGTAATTAGGTTTTCATCAATGAAAAAATGATTGCGGTTTAGGACATGTCTAAAGAAGCCACCTTGCCCGATTTCCGATTTACGCTGTAGGAGATATCTGGGGCGTTTGGTGATTCGATAACCGTAATCCCACTTTTGATCGGAATCGGGATCACCACGGAGGCGAGCCTTACCCATCTTTTATTATTCTTTGCCATATTCCAGGTAGCTATAGGTCTATTTTACAAGTTATCGATGCCCGTGGAACCCATGAAGGCACTGGCAGCTCTGGTCATTGCCGGAACACTTACTTACGAACAGGTCCTTGCGGCCGGAATCGTTCTCGGGGTAATGCTTTTATTTTCTGGGACCGTGGGCGTGATGAACTGGCTGGACGATTTCGTGCCGGTCAACGTTGTGCGGGGAGTACAGTTAGGCCTTGCCTTTATTCTTTTAAAAACTTCAGCAAAGTTAAGTTTTCATTAACAACCTGTCTTAAATTCAGAGTACTCGGTCAAACCGAATTTTCTTTTCTGCAAGGTGGTTTATAGGTTAGTCAAGGACTTAGTTATGATATACAGAAGGAGAAGGTCGAGTTTATCTCTATTGGGGATTCCCTGGATACATCTATCCCGAACGGAAAACTATTGTTCCATATCTTATCGTCTTTTATTGAATTCGAACGAGAGATAATTAGAGTGCAGGCGGGAAGAGATCGGGCCAAGGTGGAAGGGAAGTCGCTCCACAAACCAAAGAAAGGACCTCGATGAGACGAAAAGATAATTAAGAAGATCTATACTAAGAAAAGTCTTTCTACTAGGGCTATAGACAAGTTAATGGCTATGTCTTCCCCCAACAATTCTTTCCGGATTGAAGGAAATGGGGATAGAGATTAGAGGGAGTTAAGAGATCGGTTCCAGGAACTAGAATCGTGGATGGCTCTCATTGCAATTTTAGGCGGCTTTTGTTTGCCTAGCTAGTTGGACAGGGTGCGTTTTTGACTTTAAGGTAGGGAGAAAGGCGGTTTTTTATAAAATTAAGTGGCGGGGGATGTCAAATACCTTGGAAACGCACCAAAACAAGGTTGATCTATATTTTATCAAATTTGCGCAGAATACTCCGTTTTGTGGAGGGGGATGAATGCGTCAGTTTGTAGTTGTTTAGAAATCGCGGTGGCGAAGCCATGAATCGGGCGTAATACCTCGCCTTATGGGCGGGGATAGCGCGATTCAAGCGGTTTCTTTACCTCGTACTTTCAAAAGATCAAATTAAAGATAAATCCAAGAATCATAATTCCGAACCCAATGATTCCACCATAAGCAATAATCAAGTTCCTTTTCATTACCTGCTTCAGTAGCACGAACTGAGGTACGGAAAGCGCCGCCACCGACATCATAAACGCTATGGAGGTTCCTG
>CAZYPS010000144.1:0-2188 GCA_964649445.1 uncultured Thermotogae bacterium
GCCATCTCGGGAAGGTAGTCCTCGCCGTATCGCCTCTCAGCCTCTTCTGGGTTTCCTGTTTCATCAATTACCGGGAATCCCTTGAGATGGTCTGCTCCCCTGGTTGAAGTAACATGAGCAAGTCCCATGGATTGTTGAGCTCTACCATCCTGGGCCGCGATCTCCTGGCCCTTAACGTGCATTGCATACTCTTCGGCATTTTTACCTATTGAATCCGCCATCCGTTTTACGCCATCGGCAAGTAGGTCACCAAAACCATCTCGCCGAGCAATCTTTTTAATTAATTGTAGTTCAGCATTATAATTTCCCCACTGGAGTTCAATATTACCTGTGTCTTCTTTGTCCAGAAGTCCCTTTTCATAGAGTTCCATTGCCATAGATATAGTTCTTCCAGTTGATATAGTATCCATTCCAAGACGATCGCATAGTTCGTTGGCTTTTAAAATAGAGGGCAGATTTGAATTCATTACCCCGGAGCCTAACGCGCTTAATGTTTCGTACTCTACACTGCTAATTTCAGTTCCGGCAAACTCCCCCTCATCTACTCGGTACAAGTTATCGCACTGTACGGGGCAGCCGAAACACCCCATATCCTCTACCCAGTAATCTTCATGCAGCCTTTCTGGTCCTATTTTCTCAGCTTCATCAAAACTTCCGTACTGGAAATTCTTTGTGGGAAAACGACCGATTTCGTTCATTAATGGGACAAGACTCGGGGTGCCGTAGGTCTCAAGTGTAGGGAATACCTCGTTACTGGTCACTCTTTCCCTCATCTCAGTGGCTACTTCTTTGAACTTCTCGGGGTATGCCAGTGAAATACGATTTGTGCCGGAGGCCGAGATGGCTTTTAGATTTTTGAAACCCATAACAGCACCCATACCGGACCGACCAAAGCTCCTGCTCGGGCTTGCCATAATGCAAGCAAACCTAACCAGGTTTTCGCCGGCCTGGCCTATGCTTGCTACTCTTGTAGCTTTTCCGTGAGTGCCCTGTAACTCTTTCTCCGTCTCGAGAGCGTCCAGCCCCCATAGATCATCTGCGGGCTTAAGCTCAGCTTCTCCGTCCTCTAAGTGCAAGTAAACCGGGCGAGAAGCTTTACCTTCTATTATAACCATGTCAAAACCGGACATCTTCAGAAATGCCGGGAACATCCCGCCTACGTTGGAATCACCATAAATTCCGGTCAATGGTGACTTTGAAACGACCTCGCCTCTAGCCGAACTTGGAAATTGGGTTCCGACTAAAGGACCGGTTGCGAAGATCAACTTATTTTCTGTTGAAAGTGGTTCAACTTCTGGGCCCACCTCGTCATACAGTATTTTGGCTCCAAAGCCATTTCCGCCCAGATAAGTTTCTGCAAATTCCTTATCGAGCTCTTCGACTTTTGTACTACCTTCGGTCAAATTAACCCTTAAATACTTTCCTTGATAACCATGCCAATCCATGAAATGCACCTCCTGTGCTACAGTTGCGATTTATTGTTAAAATAAAGCTTCATATGGATAACTCTTTTAACTAGATGTGCTATCAAGAATCGGTATATATCTGGAGAAATTAAACGTTTACCAATAGAGGGACGGTATAGAAGCCCCGGGTGTTTTCTATTGACTGAAAAACACAAAACCATGACCCTATGAGTAAACTTAATAACAGAAAAGAAACTGGGTATGGAATGAGAGAAACTGGGAAAAGAAAAGAACTGAGAATTTAACGGTAATAAGCTCTGTGTAACTGAGCCCGAAAAGTAGATTAACCGAGCTCGTTTGTCGCTGGAAATGAATAAGCCAAAAAAATCAGGAATATTTATCTGGTTAGTCGAACCTACCAGATAAAAATGGAGCCGGACAAAAAAAGCCTTCTTTTTCCGATCAAGTTCCTAGATGAATCCGTAAATAAGCCTACAGATATGCCTCTTCGTACAAAGCAAAATTATCACCCAGTTTTTTAAACCAGTTAAAAGTCTAGGCTTACTGGACCTTTAGAAAATAAATCTCACCGTACGATTATAAGTTATAATATAACCTTTTATATTTTTTTTCAACTACTTACAAGTGGCTTCTTCCGGGTAATCAAGTACGGGCATAGGAACGATTCTTCATTAATTAGAGTTCGAGGTTACAATCTTTACTATATTGTTGGTAAAAACTTGAAGTCAAGCATGTTGTCCCGTGAAAATCACCTGTCGAAA
>CAZYPS010000144.1:2288-3833 GCA_964649445.1 uncultured Thermotogae bacterium
CCAGTACTTTGCTCATAAAACCAAACAGGTTCTGGTTGCAACCTGGCCTGCGACTACTGCTTCTACCTGGAAAAGGATAAGCTGTACCCAAGCGAGACCAGAATGGATCTCTCCACTGCCGAAACCATGGTCTCCCAGATGATAGAAAGCGGCGATCCGGTCACCTTCTCATGGCAGAATGGCGAGGCCACTTTAATGGGCTCGGACCTCTTCAAATAAGTGATAGAACTACTGAAAAACACAGAACCGGAGGGCAGAACGTCACCAGCCCGATCCAGACCAACGGTACCTTGCTGGACTGGGGATGGATAGAGTTTCTCTTCTGTATTACTTCTTTGCCGGACTCAGCCTGGACGGACCCAGGAACCTGCATGACTCTTGCAGGCCCTAACCTGACGGACGCGGAAGTTTTGAGAAAGTAATGGACTTTTCAGCGTATCGATATCTAGTTCAATATCCTGTTTGTCCTGAACAGCACGACCGTCAAACACCTCAAAAGAATAGCCCCCAGCCTGACTTCAACGCGGAAAAAGACCGGAGACTGGGGAACCTAAATGCCCTCCCTCCAGGAGATAGCAAGAGGGAAAGAGTCCAAAAAATTTGCTGAAGGCAAAGTGGAGTTCACCGAGGAATGTATGGACCGTGACTTTCTGCCCAATTGTTACGGAGCCAGCGCTACAGTGGTTTACCTGGTGAATGTAAGTCCTAGCTCTGTGAAGCTTGCTAGTACTTCCTGCCCCGAAATCTTGGAGAGATTGAGGAGATAGCATCTAGAGAAAAAGGTTCCTGCTGAAACTCTTATTATTCCATTGGATTAAAAGGATCCCATTGGTATTGAGAAGATGGTGGGTTCGGACGATAGGATTAATGATTGAAAAATTGTAAGACAATTTGATATCCTGGGGGTTTTTGCTAAAATGAATTATAACAGTCAAGGGGATTATGAATTTTGTGTAAATAAGGAGTAAAAAACCCCCCAAACATCTTACTTTAAATGTACTATCGTAAAACTAGGGGGCAAAATAAACTACTAATTGGAGTAAGTGATAATTTAGAAGGTTTCTGAGTGTTAGGTCCAATTCTGTATTTTGAACTTTTTTATTTATTTAAGAGAATAAGGAGGAACTATGGATAAAATTAAGGCAGTTGTGTACGGTGCAGGCACCGTCGGACAGGATATAGCTCGATTCATGCTGGATAAGGGTGTGGTCATTACAGATGCCATAGACATCGAAAACGTTGGGGAAGATCTTGGAAGTGTGTTAGGTATCGAACGGGACCTGAACGTAAAAATAAACGATGATGAGGATGAGGTGCTGGCTGAAACCGGGGCAGACATCGCTCTGATCGCGGTTGCAACTAAGATGGAAAATGTGGGTCCCCATATAGAAAAGTGTCTTGAAGCCGGACTCAATGTCATAACCACTTCTGAGGAGGCTTCCTATCCGTGGTCCACAGCGCCGGGTATTACGGCGAAATTGGATAGGGTCGCCAAGGAGAACGGTGTGACGGTAACGGGGTCGGGAATGCAGGATCTCTTCTGGG
>CAZYPS010000145.1:0-3810 GCA_964649445.1 uncultured Thermotogae bacterium
AAAGATATAGAAAAAACCCTGGACGCTTACGATAAATGTCTATAGATTTGGGAACAAGAAAGAGTAAACTGGCCCTGGTACAGTGCGAAAAAGTAATAAGAGAACTGAAAGATTGTGGTGTAGAGGCCAGCAAGCAGACCGTTGCCACTAAGGGGGACGAGGAAGCAAATATATATATCCACGAGATCGATGGGGTTGGTGTATTCGAGCGGAAGATAGATTTGCTGGTCCTGCGGGGAGAGCTGGATGCCGGCGTCCATTCGATGAAAGACGTACCCAGCGATTTGCCGGAAGGAATAAAAATAGTTGCGGTCCTGGACAGGGCCTGGCCCCGCGATCTCCTAGTATCGAGAGAATATAAGACGTTATCCGATCTACCGGAAGGTTCAGCGGTAGGGACCTCGTCCGTCCGCAGGAGAGCCCAGATGCTTTGGCGTCGCCCGGATCTCGAAATCAGGAACCTGAGAGGTAACGTGGACACGAGGCTGGGAAAACTCGAAAAAGAAAAATACGATGCCATAGTTCTGGCGGAAGCGGGGCTGAAGCGGCTGGGTCAAAGCGATTACGAAGAGTTTACTTTACCCTCGCTTCCAGCAGCCAACCAGGGCGCGATAGCCGTGACGGCCCGAACCGAATCAGAGGCAGCGGAGCAAATCGCGAATATATCAGACGATAAAACATTCAGAGAGACCCACCTGGAAAGAAAGGTTACCGAGCAGGTGGGCGGTGGTTGTGATATACCGCTGGGCGTCCTGGTTGAAAAGGATGAGGATGAAATAAGCATCCGGGTCAGGATATTTACGGATGATGGATCCCAAAGCTTTGAGGTTACGGAGAGGGTAATTGATGAAAAGGCCGATTCAAGAGCCGAAAAGATAGGTATGGAGGTGGCGGCATGGCAGGAAAAGTCTATTTAGCTGGAGCCGGTCCGGGTGACCCTGAGTTGATGTCGATAAAAGTAAGAAATTTGCTTGAGTTAGCCGATACCGTTATGCACGACGCGCTTATAGGCGAAGAAATAACGGATGCCCTCCCGGATATATGCTCCGGAGAATTGATCAATTGTGGTAAGAGAAAAGGGGATCACAGTTATACCCAGGAAGAGATAAACGATCTGCTGGTTGAGGAAGCGTCCAGTGGCAAAATGGTCGTTCGGTTAAAAGGGGGTGACCCGTTTGTCTTCGGGCGTGGTGGTGAGGAAATGAGTTTTCTCAAAAGTCGGGGCATAGAAGTAGAAGTAGTTTCCGGTATTACTTCTGCCATAGCTGCTCCTGCGGCCGCAGGGATACCTCTTACTCAGAGGAAGGTGGCTTCCCAGGTAACTCTCGTTACCGGTCACGAAGACCCGACGAAAGAGGGGTCTGACGTAAATTGGAGGGATCTTGCTAAGACTACCGGAACTTTAGTAATTCTCATGGGAATAACCAAACTGGGCCCTATATCGGAAGAGCTGATGGAGAATGGCCGTTCCCCGTCTACTCCCGCGGCAACTATCGAAAAAGCCACGCTTCGGGAACAAAGGATCGTGAAGGGTGAATTAAAAGATATAGCCAGTCGAGTCGAGAATGCCGGAATACGCCCGCCTGGAACGACCGTCATTGGAGAAGTGGTAAACGCGATCCCCGAAGTTGCGTCGGAGGAAAAATGAAAACTGTCGCCATATTTAGGCCCGAATCCCGTCTCGCGGAATCCCGAAGGGTCCTTGAAGACCTTGGGTTTGAGGTGATAGAGCAACCCTTGCTGGTCCCGAAAAACAGGGGGAAAGGACCTAGGGTTGACTGTGATTTTACTTTATTTACGAGCAGGACGGGGGTTAGTTTTGCTCTGGATAACGTAAATCCCGATGAATTAAGAGCCTCTACGATCTGCGCTATTGGGCCCAAGACGGCGGAGGCCCTGACGGAACTCGGTGTTGACGTAGACGTCGTGCCGGAAGAGTTTTCTTCTAGAGGACTGGTTGATTCGCTAAAGGATCGGGTTAACGGGAAGAAAGTTGAGGTTGCCAGAAGTTCTGAGGGCACGGAGAAGTTGATAAATGGTCTAAATGCTGCCGGTGCTTACGTTCACGAAACCAAATTGTACTCACTTAAGTTCCCAAAGCTTTCTCAACCCCTGGACGGTAAAATCGCGGAAGCCGATGTTTTTCTCTTTACTAGCTCTCTGATGGTTCACCACCTCCTGGAACTATCGGAGGACCAGGATTTCGTAAAGAGGATTTTAAACGATGGCTTAGTCGGGGCTCTGGGTCGACCGACGGAGGAGGCTCTCACGGACCTGGGTATAAGGACCGATCTTACCGCGTCGAAAGCAAAGTTTTCCGTACTCGCACGGGAAACGAAGGAGGCGCTCGGCTAAATTTATCTCTTCTTTTTTTAAGCCACGTATGTGCTACAAAGTCAATAAAATTTGAAATTCGAGCCTTTGACCTGTCCGAAATTTTTCCTTTCAGGACTTCATGAGTCCTTTGATTGCAATCCTGCAGGCGGGACAAAAAGAATCATCAAGATAACTGACCGTTACAGCCAAAGGCCCTCTCCCGTTAATGCTTCTTCCACAAATATTATCTACTGCCTCTAAATCGATCGACGGCTACAACTATGCATTGAAAATGCAGATTTTAGACGTTAAACTGATTATCAAATTAGTGGGATAGGCTATCCCACTAACCAGTTCTTCTCACATTGTGACAAATCGTCTTTGTTTAAAAACCAAGAAAAGGGTTTCACAGTATGCAAAAAAGCCTGAGGGTTGTCCTGGCCAGTTTGCTATTCGTTTTTTTGCCATTTACCAGGGCGGGGGCAATGCACATAGCAGAGGGTTTCCTCCCAGCTCGGTGGGCAGGGATCTGGTGGGCGGTATCCTTACCTTTTCTGATTATAGGTATGAAAAAACTAAGAAAAATAGTTAAGGAAAAACCCATGGGAGTAAAAATACTTCTTGCCGTTGCAGGTGGTTTCATCTTCGTACTTTCTTCACTAAAGATACCTTCCATAACTGGTAGTTGTTCACACCCGACGGGGATTGGCTTAGGTGCAATAGTATTCGGTCCCTGGCCAATGGTTATACTCGGCAGTATCGTGCTTATCTTCCAGGCTTTACTTCTCGCACATGGAGGGATTACTACGCTTGGAGCCAACGTCCTCTCCATGGCTATAGTTGGAGGTTTTGTTGCTTACGGCGCCTATAAGCTGGCTCAAAAAACGGGCGTCCCTGCGGGGATGTCTTTATTCCTGGCTGCGTTTCTGGCCAATCTCGCAACTTACATCACGACGTCGGTTCAGCTTGCCGGCGCTTTCCCGGCTTCGGAAGGGGGATTTTTTGTAGCTCTTATGAAGTTTGCTTCGGTGTTCGCCGTTACCCAGTTGCCTCTTGCTGCTATTGAAGGGCTATTGACGGTTCTCGTATTTAATTTCCTCCGGTCTTACAGCAAGGACGAGCTGGCCCAGCTTTCGGAGTTTCAACTGGGAGCGAGTAGCTATGAGGGCTAAAGTGAGAAATATACTCGTTTTATCCCTGATAGTAATTCTGATCGTAATACCTTTTTTCGTAAATCAGAACGCCAGCTTTGGTGGAGCTGACGGAGAGGCAAAGGGAATAATCAAGGATTTTGCCCCGAAGTACGAGCCCTGGTTTGAGTCGGTCTGGACTCCTCCAAGTGGCGAAATTGAGAGTCTGTTGTTCTCCCTGCAGGCAGCGATTGGCGCCTTAATAATCGGTTACTACATTGGTTACAGAAGGGCGAAACACGAGCCAGAGGAAAATAGCGAATAATGAAGGGAATAGACAGTTATTCTTATTCAAACGATTTGC
>CAZYPS010000146.1:0-3807 GCA_964649445.1 uncultured Thermotogae bacterium
ATTTTCTCGTGTTGAATATTGCCTCAATTCGTGCACGAGTGAAATTGGCGGTAAACAACCTTTGCATAACACTTAATACATAACACTTCATAGAATAGTAAGATGTCCATGAAGTTACAAATGCCCTTAATATAAAGGTTCCAACTAATTTGCTCTGGGATCAATAGGTTAAGGTTTATTTTACCGAAAATGCCGCGAATAAAACCAGTACAACAGAAGTGCCCCCATGACGCCCAGTGCCCCTAAAAATATTGCTACGATAATCAGAACCAATATCATTACAATTCTGGTTTTGGCCGTAAACCCCTCTTGACTGGCATCCCAGTCCAGCCCGATTATGGAAATAGCCAGTACTACGGCCTGAAAGAACCACCAGAAGACTTCGGATTCGGTTAGTTGCAATTTATCTCCGGTCTAATTTAAAGCTAAGCCGTTTGATTCTGAAGCAAACCTGCGGTCCATAACAGACTTAGTTCGAGTGTCTTTATCTTTTTTCCTCTTTCTCGGTTTGGTTTATCTGCTCCATAGGATCGTTCTGACGGTCGAACAGCTGTTCTTTATGCTCATCCAGCGGGTAAAAGTGGGACCACCTTTCCGGTCTCAGATACCATTCCCTGTTACAATAATAATCTCCGACTGCAAAATCTCGTACGTTGTTGACTTGCCCGTTCAATAGTGGGATCAGGGATTGTTCCCCTGGTTTTTGTCTTGAGTCTTTGCTGGTTAAGTCCTGCGGGAATATATCTTCCACTTCCTTCAGGAGACGCGTAGGCAAGATGGATAAGATTTCGGCGTAGGTCTGGTTAAGTTGAACTCCTTGGGAACCCAGACTATCTGTAGTTGGTATATCGATTCTCGAGGCGAAAGAACCGATGTAATCGGTTCGCAAGCCGTCTGCTACTTTTACTACTATATTCAATAGTTGCGCCTCCGGATGCATAATTTTATAACCGAGAGTACGGAGTACTCAATTAAGATGTCTTGGTTAAACTTTCGAGAAAAGTAGATCGGTTGGTCAATTTAGGGTTTGTGGTTTAAAATCCTCGCTTTACCACTGTCACTTTTTAACTTTAACAATAAAAACCGGCTACTCCCTTACGAGAGTAGCCGGCGTAGGAAGCTAGAATTAATCTAAAATCTAATTATCGTTACTAACTGGTTAGAAAGAGTACCCGCCGGAATATTCGTCTTCGTTGTTTTCCTGGAGTTGCACTAGCCTTTCCGCGGTCTCTTCGACGTTTCTGTTGGATACGAATTGCATTAGAATGTCCTCGTATTCCGTTCCAAGACCTGACGGAATTATCAGGTCAAAGGTCGGAACGACCGCGTCTGCCGTATTTAACTGTTCTAGTTGATACAGTGTACCCGCCGTAGCCTGGTCTTCGGGGACTTCGACGTCGGTCCGAGCAGGAGCTGCCTGTTTGGTTAGAGCCATTTCCTTCTGGACCTCGGGGAGCAAGGAAGTATAGACCATGGCTTTGGCGTTGTTTGGCTGTTCCGATGTAGCCCCTATCCAGTACGAGGATACCATCGCGTAGAGCGTGTTGCGGTTCGGGCCCGGCATTGGAGAGTAGTTCCAGACCTCGCCTCTATCGCCGGCTTCATTGAATATTGGGACAAACCAGGTACCAGCGTTGGTAAAGGCGGCGTCACCTGCGGCCGTCCTCTGTTGTGGTCCAAAGCCCGACTTCAGCGTGGCAATATCCTCGTTTGCGTACGAGAATAGTTCCTTCGCCTGTTCAAGTACCATGGTCCAGTCTTCCATAGTGGCGGTTCCGTTTGCTACCCTGGAGTAGCCTTCCGGTCCAATCGCTCCTACTATTAATTTTCCGAATAACCACCGAGCGGCGTTAGGCTCCTGGACGCCCAGGACTATCGGAGTCGCATCGGTGTTCTGCTCGACTTTCTCGAGGACGGAGAAGAATTTGTCGTAGGTCTCGTACGGTGGTAAATCAACTCCCGCTTCTTCGAGGACCTCCATGTTGTAGAACAACATGCTGTGGTCTTCGATCACCTGGGGGAATCCATAATAGCTTCCGTTTGCCTTGTACAGGCTCTCGAGAGAGTCCGTAATTACGTCAGGCAGACCGTAATCTTCCCAAATGTCGGTAACATCCATGAAAACGCCCTGGCTTGCAAGGCTTTGAGTTTCGCTCGTTGGTGGAATCCTAACTAAAGAAACAGGTTTTCCTCCGGCGACCCTGCTTGCGACGACCTGGGGTAATTGACCGCTGGTTCCTTCTTCAATCTCAACTTCAAAATCCCATAATTGACTGGCGACATCTATGATTTTCCCTCTGGTTTCTTTTCCAGTTCCACCTACCCAGCCGGTCAGGATGTCCAGTTTGGGTTCTCCAACTTCAGTTCCTGCCTCTGGAACCGGCATCATGCTTTCCGGTATCTCTGGTTCGTCCTTGTGCTGTGAGGCCGCAGCGGAGATGGCCATTCCCGACATCAATAGAGTCAGTACAAGAAGCCCGACAATTCCTTTTCGGATCGAAAATGCATGTTTGTTCATTTGTTTCACCCCTATTGGGTAAAGTTTTAGGTTGAGGTGATAAAGTTACCGACTTGTGCTAAAAGGGTACTTCAGCTACCACCCCCGGTCCGGTTAAGGTGGAGTTCAAACAACATAAATTCAGGACACTATTTACTTGGCCGCTCATTTTGCGAATACTCACCCGCTTATTGCACCTTCTGTCCAGCCTTTTACAATCTGTTCCTGCATTATTACGTAAATAATTACTATCGGAATCATCGCAAACAGTGCACCCGACAGCTGTAAATTCCATACTCCTATCTCCCAGGCGGATGCCCGGGACATCAGGTCAACTTGAGCCATAATTGGCCTACCACTACTGCCGGAAGTTAGAACCAGCGGAAGGATCAAGTTATTCCAGCCGACGGTAAACCCAATAATTCCGGCCGAGACGGCTGCCGTTCTCGAGAGCGGAAACATCACGTGAAGAAAAATTTGCCAGTGAGAAGCGCCGGATATCTCTGCTGCCTCGACCAGTGAATCGGGCACCCTATTATAAAATTCGCGAAATATAAAGACGACCACCGGAAGCTGCCCTCCCCCTATCGCGAGACCTATATATTCCGGGACGTCAAACAGGTGTAGAGTATTTGCTACCCGAACGAGCGGCACGAGACGCATAGTAGCTGGAAGATAAATTCCTATCGAAAGGGTAATTACTGTTAGGAACGTATATCGCGCCCTGACCTTGCTTAGATAATAACCTCCTATAGACCCGATAATAATACTGATTGCCATAGAGGTTAAAGCGATACGGAGAGACGTAATGTATGATC
Source organism: uncultured Thermotogae bacterium (assembly GCA_964649445.1). Classification (GTDB taxonomy): domain Bacteria; phylum Bipolaricaulota; class Bipolaricaulia; order M55B111; family M55B111; genus JAGXLP01. The sequence continues at coordinate 3,316 of CAZYPS010000146.1, forward strand.
CCCTTACCATGCCCCACGCTGTCTTGGCGAAAGAAACGACCAGTTCGGAACCGGGAATCAGGGGATTCGTAGTTCTGATTTCCAGCGGTGGCTTCGTCGCTGTGATAATAGCGGTCCAATAAGGAAACAGGAAGAAGGCTCCCAGAATTACCGCCAGAAAACCTCCAACAACGTAACGGAGTTTTATTTTAGGCAACTAGAATTCACCTTCCCTGTACTGGAAATAGATATAGGGAACTGCGAACAACATTATTATTGCCAAAAATATCATCGCGGCAGCCGCTCCCTGAGCGAAGTTAAATTCGGAAAACATCCTTCTGTAGATGAGGACAGGAAAAATCATCGACGAGACTCCCGGGCCTCCACCGGTCATCGTCCAGATAATCCCGAAGGTTTTTATGACCATCATGCTCAACAACAGCGAGAACATCAGTATAATTCCTCTTATTTCCGGGAAGAGTACGTAACGATAGATCTGAAATATGGAAGCCC
>CAZYPS010000147.1:0-2454 GCA_964649445.1 uncultured Thermotogae bacterium
TTGCCGGCCCTGAAAGACCTGTTTTTCAGTTAATAAAAATAGCCTTATTTAAAAAGGAGGTCCTTCCTGTATGTTCAGTTCTGGTTCTCGAGCAGCATTAGTCTTTTTAGTTATAGGTTGTCTTCTCCTCGGCGGAGTTTCGGCGATGGCTTTTTCCGGTGGTGACGGATCTGAAGGCGATCCCTACGAAATTAGTAATTGGGAAGAACTGAATGAAGTGCACAATGAAAATGAACTGGACGACCATTACGAATTGATAAACGATCTGGATAGTAATACAGATGGTTACGATAAATTAGCCAGTGAGACTGCCAATGATGGTGCTGGCTGGGAGCCCATAGGGGATAGAAGTACTAAATTTGCCGGCACTTTCGATGGAAATGGCCACGAAATACGAGACCTTCATATCGAAAGAGCCAAAGCCGATAAATTTAACGTAGGGCTTTTTGGATACACTGCTAGTAGAGCCGAAATTACTAATCTAGGCGTTGTAGATGCAGAAGTGAGCGGGCCTGAAGCCGTGGGCGGGCTCGTCGGACATAACAAGGGAGAAGTAACGCACTCATACTCAACGGGAATCGTGAGTGGAGACGATGTCGTAGGGGGATTCATCGGGCATAACCAAGGCGAGGTTAAGAGTTCTTACTCAAAAGGAACCGTAGAAGGGGAATATCGTCTAGGTGGGCTAATAGGATCGAACGACGGCGGCACTGTCTCGAACTCGTACTCAACTGGAAACGTGAATGTCTCCGATAAAGGAGAAGCGGGTGGGCTAATAGGAAGAAACGAAGACGGCACTGTCTCGAACTCGTACTCAACTGTGAATGTGAGTGCTGAGGAAGAAGCGGGTGGGCTAGGTGGACTAATAGGAGGGGATCCCCTCGGCACGGTCGAGAACTCTTTCTGGGATACCGAAACAAGCGGCCAGGATGAAAGTGCCGGTGGCACGGGTTTGACTACGGACGAGATGAAGAACATTTCTAACTTCGAGGACCTGTGGGACATAGAGAAGATTGTGAATGAAACAACAGAGAATTCCTATCCGTTCCTTTCCTGGGAAGAGGGCGGAGAAGGCGTATGGCTCCAGCGACAAACTATCCTGCACCTCTCGGACCTGGACATAGCGGGACAGGGGTCCGAGGCACAATTGCTAGTTGGGGAATCTGCAGACGTGATCGTGAAGGTAAAAAACCGACATAAGGTGGAAAGCCAGCAGTTTACCCTGGAACTGACGATAGATGGAGAAAAACAAAGCGAACAGACCTCTGACGAACTGGAACCGGGTGGAACCGATACTGTCGAGTTTCAGGATCAGTTCAGCGGCCTGGAATACGGGCAGTACTCGGTCACGGTCGCCGACGTGGACCAGAGAACCCGAGCAACGGGCAACGTTAACGTTTTAAGTTTCGCCGGAGGCTCGGGAACCGAAGACGACCCCTATCTAATCGAAACCTGGTACCACCTGGACGATGTGCGGTACAGGCTTGATTCCTACTTTGAACTCAGAAGCGTCCTCGACGAGGAGTCAGAGGGCTACGATGAACTGGCTACGAGTAGTGCCAATGGAGAGAATGGCTGGAAGCCCATAGGGGATGAAAGTGATCCGTTTACCGGCACTTTCGATGGAAATGGCCACGAGATACGAGACCTTTATATCGATAGAGCCGATGAATATCACGTAGGGCTTTTTGGGTACACTGATGGTGGAGCCAAAATTACTAACCTAGGCGTTGTCGATGCAGATGTGAGGGGAGAGGCTGGTGTAGGCGGGCTCGTCGGATTGAACGTCGTCGGAAAGGTGGAAAAATCGTATTCAACGGGAAGCGTAGACGGAAGCTTTGCAGGCGGGCTTGTCGGAGCGTGCGTCAATTCCCAAGACTCTACTACGGTCAAAGACTCGTATTCGACGGTAAATGTTAGCGCCGACGGTGATACAATAGGCGGGCTCGTTGGACTGATACATCAGAGCAGAGTTGAAAATTCGTATTCCAAGGGGGAAGTGAGTGGAGGCGAAAATGTAGGCGGGCTCGTCGGATTTGAATCTGAGAGCACGGTTGAGAACTCTTTCTGGGATACCGAAACAAGCGGCCAGGATGAAAGTGCTGGTGGCACGGGTTTGACCACGGACGAGATGAAGAATATCTCAACTTTTGAGGAAGACTGGGAGATGGAAGTTGTTCCCGCTAACGTAAACGACTATCCCTACCTAGCCTGGGAGGAAGGCGAAGACGGCACTTGGCTACAAAAACAGAAGGCGGACCAACGACGGTATTCACTTTCCAGCGGCTGGAATCTTTTTTCCTTCCCTGGCAAGCCTAAAAATACTGATCCCGAAGAAGCTTTTGGCGACGACATTGACCCTTTATATATGTATAGGTGGGACCCATCCGCAGACGAGTATGCCGGCGGAGATGTCAGTAGTGCTGATCTCCAGTTGAAAGAGGGCGCCAGTTA
>CAZYPS010000147.1:2554-3767 GCA_964649445.1 uncultured Thermotogae bacterium
AGGCTACAAGCAAAGATGTCTCCGGTCCACCTGGCCCACCTCCGAACCCGTCGATGGTAGCGGAAGAGTTGCAGGCGGTGGTTTCCCCAACTCTAGTAAAAGATTCCGGGGGAATAACCTTCTCCGTAAAGTCGGATCAACCGATCGAAGGTATAACTGTAGAGGTACTTACCCCAAGTGGACAAACTATCTGGACGGAAGAGACCGCCAGCGCGAAGCTAAACTGGGATGCAAAAAGGGTGGCCAATGGAATATACCTTTACTCCGTATCGGCCAGGATAGATGGGGAGTACAAACAGGCCGGAGTTGGAAAATTGCTCGTTCTGAAATAAATAGATTTTTTAGTATTAGCCCGGACCACCGTGGTTGATGGAGGTCCGGGCTATTGATTTGGCGGAATCCACAGAAATTTCCGATTATTGCCTTTTCCAGGGAGTGATAGAAATTGTTCGAACGATCAAGTAAGTACTTTCTACTTATGATTTCAGCAGTAACGCTCGTCACGCTTTTCTCCATCACGTATGGACACGCAGCCGAAAGCGATCGGGTAAATGACCTCATCAGGGGATGCAGCGGCGACCCAGTAAGTCAAAACCTGGCAAGCAAGGCCGGCTTCGTGGATATCGTTTACGGGTCTGCTTCGGTTGAAGGTTCGAACTTAATTCTGAAACTGGAAACCGATGAACCTATACCAACACGGGCAAGCGATCTCGTTTCTTACTCTTTCGTTCTGGATCTTGATGGAAACGAAGATACCGGGTTTGTTGCCAACAAAAAACCGGTGGGTGTCTTCCCGGGGCTCGGGGTGGACCTCTGGGTAAATTATTCACTCTATGAAGGAGAAAAGGGAGTTTTTGGTTTCCTTGGTTCAAGAATACATAACCTGGAGAGTTCGCCAGCTCTAACCAGTTATGAAACTAAGAAGGACCGCCGTGTACTCAAGGTTACCGTACCTTTAAGCCGGATAGAGACGAAACTAAAGTATGCCTACCTGGAATTAAACCCACCGTGGGAAGTGAAACCAAATAAAATGAACTGGTCCGTCTTCGCTACCTGGGCTCCGTTATCACTAGATGACCCGGTTTCTGACTTTTCTTCCGAAAGTCACTATTCCAAAACTAGAAAAGGCTGTTTTAACTTTCCCCTAGTAAAAATTAAAAACGGAACAGCTACAGGGAGACGAAACGCGGGAGATGATGACAACAAACAGCCT
>CAZYPS010000148.1:0-3704 GCA_964649445.1 uncultured Thermotogae bacterium
TTTGCCGGCACAGGCTACGGCGGATCCTGTTTTCCAAAGGACGTCCAGGCCCTGATAAACCTGGGTGAACAGAAGAATACCGAAATGAAGCTGGCTAAAGCCATCCACCGAGTAAACGAGAACCAAAAAGAAATCCTCGCCGAGAAGATAATCAACTACCTCGACGGAGATATGAGCGGGGTAAAGGTCGCCGTATGGGGTCTATCCTTCAAACCCGGTACCGACGACATGAGAAACGCCCCCTCAATAAACCTCATTAATAACCTCGTGGATCATAACGCCGAGGTTGTAGCCCACGACCCGATAGCCATCGAAAACGCAAAAGAAGAACTCCCCGAGGAAGTCAACTTCGACGATGACCAGTATCGAACGCTAACTGACGCCGACGCCCTCGCCATCGTCACCGAGTGGAAAAAATTCCGCAATCCCAACTTCGACAAAATGAAGGAAATGATGGCAAAACCCGCGATATTCGACGGCCGAAACATCTACGATCCCGACAAGTTAACCAATCTGGGTTTCTACTACGAAGGGATTGGACGAAGCGTAGAGTAAGTAAAACCTTTCAAACTAACTATACACTTTTGAACCATGCTGACAGCCAATTGCCAATGGCTACCGGCCAATAGCAGATAGCTGAAAACTGATAACTGACAGCTGAATGCCGCAAGCTGTATCATTATGAAGGGATAGGTCGAAGTGCAGGAAATAGTTCGCACTATAACCAATTGCCTCTAAAGACTTGCTGTTTACTTACCCCTTAAGCCATAAGGCATACGGCTAATTTCCACCAATTAATTGCCAGCAGCCAAATGCTAAGAGCCAACAGCAGATAGCTGACAGCTGAACGCCGAAAGCTGATCACTGTGAAGGAATCGGTCGAAATATGGAAGATTAGTGCAAATTGTAGATAAGGGTTACCTTAAATACTCTACGATTACAGTTGTGGGCTTACGGCGCAGAACCCAGTCCTCATGATCTAATTTACCTAGCAGGCGGAGCTCCCACGCCCTCCCGGAACGTTCGGAACGTTGCAATAAAACCTTCCGTTTATTTTTGTAGCGGAACTCTTTAGAGTTCCATAGTTATCCTGATCCACGATGGAAGGCTAAAGCCTTCCTCTACACAAACCCAAGTAGCCCCGAGGGTGGTTTGTTTTGTTTTGAATAGTGTAGGCCTTCAGACCTCCAAAGAAGACCGAATCCCCACGCTCGCCCGGAAGGTTTCTTGCCACCAATTGCCGGGGCATGGGAGCCCCGGCTGCTGTTTCTTAAACTCACAGAAGCAGGGAGGGCTCCCATACCCTCCCGGAACTTTGCAACCCACAATCCACGGACTTGTTTCATTTTTTTCGCAGTTTGTTTTTGACCCAGGACTCTTGACTATAGACTCTTGACTATTTTTGACCCGGGACTGTCCGACTATTATTGACCCAGGACCCCGAACTCTATGACTATTATCGACCCAGGGTAGCATTTGTCCTCGAGAAAACCTTGGGTTAAACTAAGATCAGGTGAAAAAATCATGGTTGATTCGAGAACGGACTCCGAGAAATCCTTATCGAAATACCTCCAGTTACTTCGCCAGGAAATGCCAAACCTCGAAGAAACTTACGGTGTACGGAACCTCGCGGTTTTCGGTTCTTATTTACGTCAAGAACAGAGAGAAAAAAGCGACCTCGATCTTTTAGTTGAATTTGATGAAACCCCCACGCTCTTCCAGTTTATCAGGCTAGAGAATCATTTGAGCGACCTGCTGGGAATTGAAGTAGATTTAGTTATGAAAGACGCCTTAAAACCGAGAATCGGAAAGCGTGTGCTTGAGGAAGCTCAAGACTTATGACCAACAACCAAGATCGAAACTCGGAGGATAATCGGGAATACCGAGACTACTTGCAAGACATTTATGAAGCTGCCGAAAAGGCACAAAAGTTCGTGGAGGGGATGGATTACGAGACCTTCAAGGATGACGACAAAACGGGGTATGCAACCTTACGAGCTTTAGAAATAATTGGGGAAGCCGCCAAAAAGATTCCCAATTCCCTAAGAAAGGACAACCCCAATGTTGCCTGGAGGGAAATGGCCGGAATTCGAGATAAGCTAATCCATGACTATTTCGGGGTAAATATGGAAGTAGTTTGGAAAACTGTGAAGGAAGATCTGCCTACCTTACAGTCACAAATTGAAGGTATTATAGAAGGACTCGATAGTTACGAGTAAACCCTGGTTGTAGAAGTTCGTAGGTCCCCCGCCTCCGAAGGTTGTCTCCCCGCGCCCGGCAGGAATTTCCGATATTCAAGGAAGCCCCCTTGCTCATTTCTCCAGCACTCACCTGAGGAAACCCACCTGGTATTAGTTTGTTGAGGTATAAGTTAGTGGCAGCCAGGACTTGTCTGAGTTTATTCTGGTCGGTCCAGGTAACGGATCTCAGGTGAGTGCTGGAAAAGAGAGAATGGGGGTGATTTAGTTTGCCCGCGACAAATCGCCGGGGCATGGGAGCCCCGGCTGCTGGTTCTTAAACTCACAGAAGCAGGGAGGGCTCCCACGCCCTCCCGGAACGTTGCAATAAAACCTTCCGTTTATTTTTGTAGCGGAACTCTTTAGAGTTCCATAGTTGGTTGCCTTGACCCAAAATAGTAGGAGTCTCAACCCTCGATGGAAGGGTAAAGCCTTCCGCTACACAAACCAAGGGACGCCTGTGGTTGGTTTGTTTCATTTTTTTCGCAATGTGTTTTTGACTCCGGACTCTATGACTCAAATCGACCCAGGACCCTTGACTATAGACTCTTGACTATTATTGACCCAGGACTGTCCGACTATTCTTTACCAGGACTATGGACTCTATGATTGTTTTTTCGAACTAACATTGATTCTAATTGTCTTGTTCACATATTCTTACGACAGGTGATAGCATGCCCACGAAGAAAGACAAAAGATCAGAGATAATGGAGATACTCGAGCAGTTGCCCGAATCAAGGGTAGATGAAGTAATGGATTTTATCGAATATTTGAAAATGAAGCACGAATCAACGAAATCGGGTGTAGATGAGCCTTCTCTGCGTGTACAGCAGCGTAGTCTAAAAAGGATATGGGATTCCCGAGAAGAGGACCTTTATGAGCTATAACCGTGGAGACCTTGTCATAGTACCTTTTCCTTTTGTGAGAGAAAACGGTTCTAAAGACCAGAAAGCCAGGCCGGCCATGGTGATATCAAGCCCAGAGATAAAAAGAAGATATCCTGACAAAATATTGGCGGGAATTACCTCCCGGGTGCCGGATGAATTAACCGAAACAGAGATTATTTTGGAATCCAACGAGAAAACCGGACTTGCAAAACGTTCAGTGTTAAGGCTTGACTACCTAATGACGGTACCCGGTTCCCTGATTTCCAGGAAAATCGGTAGAATCGGTTGCGAAAAACTACCAACGGTTAATCAAACCCTGGCACTAAGTTTGGGCATGCCAAACTCGAGTGATTGATAAATCAAGAAGCCAACTCTACTTCCTCTCTTTGTACCGGATTAAGTCGACCTCCTAACCCTATCTTTCGCCTTAGAATCACGTACTCCGAACTCGTTTTCCTGTTTTTGTCCTTGTCGTAGTTGTTTTGGACTTCCGACTCAGGACTTCGGGCTCTATGACTAAAGATAGACCCGGGACTGTCCGACTAATCTTGACCCAGATTCGTTTTTATTGTTTTCCGCA
>CAZYPS010000149.1:0-3665 GCA_964649445.1 uncultured Thermotogae bacterium
CTTACGATACCATTACGGAAGACCTAAAAGTATTCCTAAACCTTTTTGCTTGGCTACGAGAAGAAGGGGGAGGGAGCCCTCCGATGTACGCGACGGAACCGCTTGCCTGGACTGAAGTTCCGGAAAAATGGAAAGGATTGTGGTATCAAAGAGTTAGGTGGCACCAGGGATTGCTGGAGGGGTTGTGGGGCTTCAAAGGATACTTAGGAAATACGGATTACGGCGCATTTGGGCTTATAGCCTTACCTAATTTGTTGATTTTCGAAGCGCTGGGCCCGGTAGTGGAATTAATTGGTATTTTGGTTTTCGCCGCTTCCTACTTTCTTAACGCCTTAAGCTTACCGGCTTTTCTGTTATTTCTCGCCATTTCTTTTTTGCTCCACATTTTCATGTCAATTGGGGCAATAATTATGAGTGACATATCATTCCGGCGCTACGAGAACGTTTCCGATCTGTTTAAACTCTTTGGAGCTTCAATCTTTGAGCAATTCGGCTACCGGCAGTTTACGGTTATGGCAAGGATCTGGGCGACTTACAGGTTCTTGGCCGGGCGTTCGGGGGGCTGGGTTTCGCCCGAGCGAGCAAATAAAGAGTAGACAGATTCTAACTTTTGATTAACTTATTATCCAGGTCAATTTTCCCGCTCTTCCGGTCCGGGTAATTGACTAATTCCTTCCCGGAATGGACAGAATCATCGTTGAAGACTCCCATGAAACCCAAAAGTTAAAAAGTTAAAATGTCAATTACCATTCAGCTTGTGTAGTTATTTAATGACCATTACAATTTAATACTGGATTTTAATTAAAAGTTTCTACAGGGATTTAAAATGGTAGATAAAGATGATAAATCCCACTCTCACCAGGTATCCTTCGTTAAATTAGCTGAAACCAGCCCGACAGCTATTACAAAAGTAGACAATGAAGGAAAAATAGTTTATGCAAATAGTAAGGCGGAAGAAGTACTGGGAATCCAAAAATCCAATATAACAAGCAGGAAATATAACGATCCCGCCTGGAAGATAACAGATAACGAAGGTAATGAAATGCCTGTGGAGAAACTTCCTTTTCAAATGGTAAAAAACTCCAAACAATCAGTCTCTGATGTGAGACACGCTATCGAAATTCCGGATGGCGAACGCAAAATAGTCTCTGTAAATGCCTCACCATTATTTGACGATGAAGAAAATTTTGACGGCATGGTAGCGGTGATTCGTGATATAACCGACCAATACAGGATGGATAAATATAAAACGAGCATATTGAGAGAACTAAAAGAACGTAACAAAGAACTAAGCCTGCTGTACGAGATGGCTAACCTCTCCGTCAATAGCGATATTTCCCTGAAAGAATTCTTACAAAAAGCCGTTGAGAAAGTGCCTCCCGCCTGGCAGTATCCGGAAACTACCTGCGCCAGGATTACCTACGGATCTGAGGAGTTTACTACGGACAATTTCAGGGTAACTAGCTGGAGCCAGATTTCTCCGATTGAAGTGGATGGTAAAAAAGTCGGGACATTAGAAATTTACTACCTAGACGAAATGCCCGAAGCAGATGAGGGACCTTTTCTGAAAAATGAAAGAGATTTAATTGACTCTTTAACCAAAGTGCTTGGCCATGTAATCTCGGACAGAGAAGCAAAAAGAAAAAAAGATCACCTAAACTCTCTACTTCGGTCTGTCCGAGAGATCGATCAGTCAATAATCCAGACGGATGAGAAGACCGAATTAATCGAAGAAGCCTGTAAAAAATTAGCCAAAAACAGTGATTATGAACACTCCTGGATAGTCCTGCTGGATGATTTCAACCGGGTGCTTAACTCCGCCCAGTCTGGTTTGGGGAAAGATTTTAACGAGATCCTAAACCAAATTAAGGCTGGCGAGTTACCGAGCTGCCTGCAGGAGGCTCTGGAACAATCAGGGGTGGTAGTAGTAGAGGATCCTGCCAAGGAATGTGACGGTTGCTTTATCTCAGAAGACCTCGAGGATCATAGTCTTTTAATAGCCAAACTTGCATCTGAAGGCAAAATTTATGGAGCTATTTCCGCTGCTGTAACCAAAAAGTTCGCGGAAAGCGAAGAAGAACGGAGCTTATTTGGCGAAATAGCACAAAATATCGGATTCGGCCTGGAAAACCTGGAGAACCAAAAAAATCTGAAGAAGCGAGAAAGCCAGCTCAAAAAATCTCAAGAAATTGCTGACGTGGGCAGCTGGGAAATAGACATGAAAATCGACGATCTCACCTTGTCGGATGAAGCTTGCCGAATATTCGGTATCTCCCCAGAAGAGAATAGACAGCTAGAATCGGAGGATTTCCTGGGATTAATCCATCCCGAGGACTTAGATTCCGTCCAGGAAGAGTGGCAGAAGACAAAAGAAGGCGGGAGTTACGACCTCGAGCACCGAATAGTCGTTGACGGCGAAACAAAATGGGTAAGAGGAAAAGCAGAAGCAAGTTTTGACCAGGAGGGCAATCCTGAAAAAATAATCGGGACCGTGCAGGATATTACAAACCGTAAAAAAGCAGAAATGGACCTTCTGAAAAGCGAGAAAAAGTTCAGGAGCTACGTTGAAAACGCTCCGGTGGGAGTGTTTATCGTTGACGAACAAGGTAACTATCTCGAAGTCAACGAAGCCGCCTGTAAATTGACCGGTTACTCCGAAGATGAGTTAGTGAGCATGAATTTCGAGGACCTACATCCTCCGGGACATGAAGAAATAATCCAGAAAGCCTTTGAGGATTTACAGGAAACAGGGGAGATGAGTACGGAACTTCCTTATAAGAGGAAGGATGAAACAGAAGGATTCTTTTTGCTAAACGCCGTAGAATTATCGGAGGACCGATTCCTTGGATTTACACTGGATATCACTAAACGTAAAGAGTACGAAAAAAGACTGGAGGAAGCGACGATCGGAGCTCTAGAGGCTCTCAACAGGACAATCGAAGCCAAGGACGAGTACACCGGTGAGCACATAGACCGGGTCCAGAAGTACTCTGTCACGATAGGAAAACATTTCGGCCTGTCCGACGATAGAATTCAACAGTTAAAATTCGCCTCCATATTGCACGATGTCGGAAAAATCGGAATATCCGATGCGATTCTTGGCAAACCCGGGAAGTTAACGGATGAAGAGTGGGAATTGATGGAAAAGCACCCGAAGATAGGCGAACGGATAGTCGGTAAAGTCGACCGTCTGGAGCGGGCCGCGAAAATAATTGGCCAGCACCAGGAAAAGTACGATGGATCCGGTTATCCTGAGGGCCTGAAAGGAAACGAAATCACCCTGGAGGCGAGAATAATTGCCGTTGCTGACGCCTGGGACGCCATGACTACGGACCGACCCTATAGAGATGCACTCTCCAAAAAAGAGGCAATTAAGGAACTAAAAGAAAACTCGGGTTCCCAGTTTGATCCGGAAGTAGTAAAGGTAATGCTTGAATTGTTGAAAAGAGGGGGCAGGGAATGGTGAAGGAAGGGAGGCAGATTGCTCATGAATTTTTCCGACGCCAATTCTGACAATTTGATGGATAACTTACCGGAAGCCGTATTACTGACGGACATCGAAGGTAAGGTTCTCGAAGCGAATGATAAAGCCTGTAAATTATTGAACTATGAGAAGAATGATTTACTCGGGCTGAAGGTAGAGGAGTTAACTTCAGAAGATGGAC
>CAZYPS010000150.1:0-3657 GCA_964649445.1 uncultured Thermotogae bacterium
GTAGTAAGTATCACTCATAAACAGTTAAACTTACTTGGTTATGGTAATATCCCTCTCCGGGAACTACCTGAGGCTTGCTTCAGGTAGTTCCCGGTTCGGTCAGACATACCCGCCGCGTCGCTGGAATTTTCTCGGTCCGGAGCCCTCGAGGACAAAAGGACGATATATTAAATTTACGTCTTAAGGTTCTCTGGTAATTGTTCAGGAAAATCCTATCGGAGGCCGAGCGGGCATGGTTCCGCCCTTTCGTTGAAAGGGCGGGGAGCGAGGCCGAGATCGGAAGCAGTGAATTCCACGCTGGGGAATTCACCTGCGGTTTTATCGAACAATTACCAGAGAAAGGTGTTGGATATCTTCAATATGCCCTTCTCTCAGGCAATGGAAGACATCATCGCTTTGGCGCTCTGGGTATTTACACAAGTTGAAAACGAGTTCAACTCTGGTTTACCCTGTTTACGGAGATAGTCCCGAACAAGGAGGTGACTTGAGAAAATGAAATTGACGAGTCCCGAATTCAAGAATGGAGAAATGATGCCGGAAAAATTTGGTTATACGAAGGAGAACGTTAATCCGCCTCTGAAACTCGATGGAGTTCCTGAAGAAGCGGAGTCTTTAGTCCTTATAATGGACGATCCGGACGCGATGGAACCTGCCGGTAAGGTCTGGGATCACTGGGTGGTCTGGAATATCGATCCTGATATCCGGGAAATTCCTGAAGGTTGGGATCTGGAAGGAGGAAAAAGCGGTAAGACGGACTACGGTGAGACGAAATACGGTGGACCCAACCCTCCGGACGGTGTTCACACTTACCAGTTCCGGCTTTACGCTCTGGATACTCGTCTGGATTTCCCTCGCCCCCCGACCAAAGCTGAACTGGAAGAAGAGATGGAAAGTCAGGTAATCGATCAGGCGAAACTGGAAGGAAATTACGCACCCCAGTAAGTCTTTCTAAAGGAGGGTTTCGTGTCCAAAATATTTATAACGAGGCGAATTTTCCCGGAGGCTAAGGACCGACTGGAACAGGCGGGAATCGAGTTCGAGATAAATGATACGGGAACGGTTCTGGATAAAAGAGAGCTGATCGAAAACCTCGAAGGAAAAGACGGACTGATTCCTTTACTGAACGACGAAGTGGACGCCGAAGTTCTCGATGCCAGCGAAGACCTGAAAATTGTTGCCAATCTCGGAGTGGGATACGACAACATCGACGTCGGAGCCGCGACGGATAGAGGAATTATGGTCACGAATACCCCGGGAGTGCTGACGGAAACCACCGCGGATCTTTCATTTGGACTGTTGCTTGCGGCAGCCCGGCGGATTCCCGAAGCGGATCAGTTTGTCAGGGAAGGAAGCTGGGACGGGTGGGAGTTGATCCAGCCTCAGCAGGGAGTCGACGTTTACGGGAAGACGCTAGGAATAATTGGACTGGGCAGGATAGGTACGGCAGTGGCGAGACGGGGACGGTTTGGTTTCAACATGGACGTGGTCTATTACAGCAGGACCAGGAAAGAAACGGTTGAAGAGGAACTGGATGCCCGGTACCTGGAGCTGGAAGAGCTGCTCGAGGAAAGCGATTTCGTATCGATACATACCCCGCTGACGGAAAAAACGAGAGGTCTTATTTCGGAGTCGGAATTTTCGATAATGAAAGAAGATGCTATCCTGATAAACATTGCTCGGGGTCCCGTAGTCGACGAAGATGCCCTAGTTGAAGCAATCGAAACCGGCGAAATCAGGGGAGCGGGACTGGACGTATTCGAAGAAGAACCGGAAGTTCATCCAGGGTTGAAGGAACTGACCGAGAGCGTCGTCCTCGCGCCGCATATCGGTTCCGCCTCCCGGGAAACGAGGATGAAGATCGCGGAAATTGGAGTCGATAACGCTATAGCGGGGTTGAGGGGGGAAGAACCGCCCAATTTGGTTAATCCAGAAGTTTTTTAGGGTAGAGCTTTAACTCCGAGCTTCCCGGACCGAGAAATTTCCGACTCGCGTGCTCAAACTGGTGCCTTCACGACGGTGGTTCTTATTTACAGGAAGTATTACCCATAAAGATTTAATCTCATTCGGTTATGGTAATATCCCTTACCAGCCCAGCAATCAATTGGGCACTAAATTCTAAAAGAGGCAAGGTGTTGTTTTATTGAAAATTAATGACAATCTTTTCCAGTATAGGGATGGAGGCTCCAATTGAGTGCTGGGCTGGTTCGGTCAGACATATGCGCCGCGTCGCTGGAATTTTCTCGGCCCGGAGCCCTTTCGTCGCCTCCAAAAAAGAAAGGGTGGAGAGCGAGGCCGAGATCGGAAAGGGCAATTTCCCCGCTGGGGAAATTGATCCCTGGTTTTATCGAACGGTCACCGAAAAAGCAACAAAAAGTGTGTATAAAGGGAGTGAGAAACTATGAGAGTTAGAGAAAGCGATTGGCTGGTGGTCGTGGACTACCAGAACGATTTCCTGCCCCCGGACGGCGCTCTGGCCGTTCCCGGTGGAGACGAGCTGGTGGATAGAATTAACGAATTGATCGAACTGTTTCCCCACTCCCTCGCGACGAGGGACTGGCACCCTGAGAACCACTATTCGTTTGAGAAAAACGGTGGCAGGTGGCCACCACATTGTCTTCAGGAAACCTGGGGGTCGGAGTTTCATCCGGACCTCGATAGCGATAAGCTCGATTACAGGCTCAAAAAGGGGTTCGACCCTGAGGACCGCTCGGACTACAGTGGTTTCAGTGCGGAGACCGAGGGCGGTAAGAAAATGGCCGAATTACTCAGGGAGGGCGGGGCGGAGAGATTATTTGTAGTTGGCCTCGCTCTCGATTACTGCGTTCGGGCTACAGCCCTCGCCGGGCTGGAAGAGGATTTTGAAGTGGTTCTGCTGGAAGACTGCACGGAGCCGGTGGACGAAGAAGACGGTGAAGAGGCGATTGAGGATATTAAGTCCGAAGGTGGAAAGGTAGCTCGGAGTGCGGATCTCGAATTTTGAACGCTGGAGAGTCCGAACTGGATGAAGCAGTTCCCATAGTTCTTGGCCCAACGGCAGTGGGAAAGACCGAACTGGTCCATAGCGTGGCCCGGAAGATTGAAGGTGAAATTATCTCCGCTGATTCTCGGGCTATCTATCGGGGAATGGATATTGGGACTGCCACGCCCCCGCCAGCCTACCGGGAGGAAATTCCCTACCACCTGGTGAATTTCCTCCATCCCCAGGAAAGGTACAGCGCCGCCGACTTCCGCCGGGATGTTCAGGAAAAAATAGGTGAAATAAGGAACCGGGATCGAAGTCCGGTGGTCGTGGGGGGTAGTAGATTATACATCATAGCTCTGACCCAGGGGATTTTCGAGGGCCCCGAGGCTGACGAGCAGCTGCGGGAAGAATTGCGGGAAATTCCTAACGAGCGACTCCACGAGAGGTTAAGCGAGGTAGATCCCCGGACGGCGGAAAAGGTCCACCCGAACGATACGAAGAGACTCGTTCGGGCACTGGAAGTCTTCGAGCTGACCGGGGAGCCGATAAGCAAGCTTAAAGAGGAGGCCGAGCCGCTTCCGGTCGAATTCCTTAAGATCGGCCTGGACCGGCCTCGCCAGCAACTCTACGAACGGGCGAACGAACGGGTAGATAGGATGCTGGAAAAAGGTCTGACGGACGAAGTCGAAGCTCTC
>CAZYPS010000151.1:0-3654 GCA_964649445.1 uncultured Thermotogae bacterium
TCATGACCCTGATCGAAGGCCTTCCAGGGAGAATTGTCACGGTAACAGAGGGCTTCTACGGACGGTCGTCCGTCAAGGGGGCTTTCCTCGGATTTCTCGGTGGGTTTTACTGCAAAGCGAAGATGGACGGGCTGGTTTTTCATCCTAACGGGAATGGAGAATCTGAGCCTGAACCAGGTACTATCACCCAGGGCAAGTTCTGTCAAAAGCTTTCCCCCGTTAACCGGAGTGGCCCGGCTTGTTGATCTTTCTTCTGGTCCGGATTTCCTATTTCTCTTCCAGGTAAACCCGGTATGACAGTCCTCAAAATCTCCCAGGGGAAGGTTCGCTGGCTCCTCGAAGTCCTGGGTTTTATATAGGGAAAGACCGTCGATCTCCATTTTCTCGGCAACTACAAGTTTCTTTAATCTATCTTCAGTATCCTCTACACGTTTTTCCGGTCCCTTTCTCATTCTTACCTCCTAGATTGAGGGAATACACCAACAGGTTAGATTTATTTGCTTGATATAATAATTCTCTGTAAATTGCTGGATAGTTAATTCAACCCCGTAATTCATCCATACCAATCCCGAAGAAATTAGAAATTTTTTGAAGTATTGTAAAAGTCCAACTCATAACCTCAACCACAACCACTTAAACACTTAGCGCCGACTTTGGTTAAAGTTGACCCGAATAGAGAACTAACTTCTGCTGATTCCAGAATATGCCAATAAATTCAGATTTTCAAGCTTAAATCGAATCTATTCGACATGTATATTAATCACGTTTTTCCTGGCATAAAATCCCATAAAATATGGAATAAAGGCCAATAACTATTTGCCTTGAAAATATCGAAAATCTAAATTATTATAGAATCGATTCGAAATGAGTAATTCAACAACAATTCAAGACGTGGCGGACCAGGCTGGAGTAGCTGCGTC
The DNA here is from genome assembly GCA_964649445.1 of uncultured Thermotogae bacterium. Taxonomy (GTDB): domain Bacteria; phylum Bipolaricaulota; class Bipolaricaulia; order M55B111; family M55B111; genus JAGXLP01. The sequence continues at coordinate 921 of CAZYPS010000151.1, forward strand.
AACGGCTTCGGATGCTTTAAATGGGAAATCCCACGTGGCCGAGGAAACAAGGCTAAAAGTGGTCAGAGCCGCCGAAGACCTGGATTACAAACCTCACCCCGGAGCCAAACACCTCTCAAGTGGTGTACCTCAGCAACTGGGCTTATTTATTCCCGCTTCCCGAAGACACGTATTTTCATCCACCGGTTTCTTCAATAAGCTGGTTCAGGGAATACACGAAGCCGTCGACGGAACGGATTTCAGCCTCTCCTTACAAATGTCGGAATCAGAGTCCGACGCGAAAGCAAAACTTAGGTCCGTCCTGGACTCCCGAACTCTGGGGGGATTGATTTTTACTCACCCAACCGAAAATTCCGGCTTGCTCGATCTCTTGGAAAAGAGCGATGTACCTCACGTCGTCCTTGGGAGGCCGAATAGAAAATCCCTCTACGTGGACAACGACAACGTAGAAGTAGGCAAGATAGCCACAAAACACCTCATAGATCACGGACACGAGCAAATAGTCTTCCTCTCCGGACCCTCACAGTTCACCTATACCGAGGACCGACTTGAGGGTTATCGTTCCGCGCTGGAGGAAGCAGGATTGACCTACGACGAAAACTTGGTATGGAATTCAAAACTCGTCGAATCATCTGCCTACGACGTAGTCTATAGGAAGACACAGGAGCAACAGTTTAGCGGAATATTTGTAGCTGGTGACGTTCAGGCAGTCGGTGCAGTCCACGCTTTGAGAGACCTGGGTAAAGAAGTTCCGGATGACGTTGCGCTTGTCTCCGTATGTAATAGTCAGCTCACGAAGCATTTCGATCCCTCTATCACCACAGTCGATCTTCACGAATACTGGCTCGGTAATTGGGCTGCGAACAGGTTGATCCAGGAGATCGAAGGTGATGGAAGAGAGCGACCAAAAGTAGTAATTCCCGGGGATCTTATCACTCGAAAATCCTGTGGCTGCAAATCGGAAGAGGGAGTTAAGTCCGAACGACCAAGTAAGAATATGGAACCGAGGCCGAAAGGAAATGGTACTTGACTATTACTCAATACTGGAGGGACTACATTAAATGTTTACCGAAGCGATGGCAGAGAAACGATTTGCTACTCCGCCGGTACCAGACCCGAAAAAAGGCACAACCGTTTTTGAACCGGAAGGAAAGGGACCGGGTAACTGGGTGGGCGCTCCCAAAGTAGTCTATGATTCGGATAACGATAAGTTCTACATGTACCATCGAGTTCGAAAGCCGCTGGGCAAAGGTCGAGGGGTAAAAGCCAGGATCGCGGAGAGTTCCAACGGCGAAGACTTCAACGTGATCTGTGAAGGAACAAAGGACCAGCTAAATGCGAACAGCCTGGAAGCCGGATCAATTATCAAAGACCCGAATTCGGGTAAGTGGCGTCTCTATATCAGCTACCAGCCAAAAGACCAAAAGAGCTGGCGAGTGAGCATGGTAGAGAGCAAATCCCCGAAAGTCTTTGACCTCCGGGAACACAGAACTGTCATGCTGCCCGGGGATTACGGGTTGTTCTCCTTGAAAGATCCAAGCGTCTTCATAGTTGGCGGTCAGTACTACGCTTTCGTTTCAGTAGATCAGGAAGGCAATTATGAAGTAGTGGAAAAGAACGGCAAAGAGGTCCGCAGACCCAAAGGATTCGATTCTACAGGACTGCTGACCAGCCCCGACGGAAAGTACTGGAGGGATTTTCGGTTCGTACTGGAGTCCGGAGGAGGAGCCCAGGGGGAACGAGGCCACTATAAAGCCCGGCTGAACTCCCTGGTCTGGCTACCGCCGATTTTCGTCGGATTCTTCGATGGGGGAGATACTTTCTTCGACAACTTCGAAGAGTGGGCTGGCGTAGCCACCAGTCACGACCTGGAAAACTGGAAACGGGTCTCCCGCGATGGTCCCTGGGTCGAAAGCCCACATGGTTCGATAAGGTATATGGACGCCCTGATCCACGAAGGTCAAATTCATTATTTTTACGAATATACCAGGGAAGACGGGAGTCACGAGATAAGAACGAACTCTCTGGAGCTTTCTTAACTCGGTTTGCTTATGTTAAAGAGCCGTGGAGTGGTAAAAATTGACCTCCGGAGATAGTGAAAGAAGATGAAAAAGACTGATTACCTGCTGTTTTTCCCGTTCTTTGCAATGATCTTCATATTCCTCGTCTTCTTCATCGTCTGGACAGCCGGTGTATCATTTACCGACTGGGTGGGCGTTTTCCCTTCCTATAATTTCGCCGGAATATCAGCTTACGAAGGGGTCGTTGGGGTTTCAGGTTTTCAGAGAGCTTCAATAAACACCCTGGTTTTTGTCGGGGCAGGGGTCCCGCTGTTGATCGGTTCGGGATTGCTCGTCGCAATCACAATCGACCTTCTTCCCCAGGGTAAGGCAAGTTCGATAATGAAAACGGTCTCAATTCTATCTTTTGGTCTGGCTCAGGCAATTACCGGCGTTCTCTGGGGCTGGATATTCAATCCCTCCCAGGGAGTAATAAACAGCATTATGGAATCGATTGGGCTCGAAAACCTGACACAGTCCTTCCTGACGGATCCGTACCTGGTTATTCTGGCAATTCTGATCACCCTAATCTGGAGATTCAGCGGTTATACCGGGGTTGTTTTTTACGGCGCAATCAGTTCTGTGCCCAAATCACACCGGGAAGCAGCCAGAATAGACGGGGCTTCCATATTTCAGATCTATCGTTACGTACTCTTCCCGGAAATAAGAGGAAT
>CAZYPS010000152.1:0-2453 GCA_964649445.1 uncultured Thermotogae bacterium
GATTGATAAATAAAAGACTTAGCTCCCCACTCTGTACTTCATACAAACTTTTGTAGTGAGTTTGGATTAAAAATCAATCTAGCACCCAAAAGATTATAAAGGGTTGTTTCGTAAAGGAAAAACCCCTGAAAAGCAAAAATGTGTCAATTTAGTTTTATTTTTCTTGACAAAGTTACCAGAAAATTTATAATACGTTTAAATAGTTCATTGTTTTTTATTTTTAAATGTATACTACTAGTATACAGAATTAAATTATAAGATTGAGGGGAGTTTCATGCCCCAAAACAGCTCCAAAGTCTGTTCACATGATACCATATATGAAACGATAAGGGATCAAATTGCCTTGCTGAATTATGAGCCTGGTGAGCCTCTCAGAGAGTCAGAACTTCAAAAGGAATTTAATTGTAGTCGGACACCTATCCGCGAAGCCCTAATTACTCTTGAAGCTGAAGGTTTGGTGGAAAGGATTCCCCAAAGTGGTACTTTTGTTAGCAAAGTCGGCTTTGGTGATTTAAAAGAACTTCTCTTGATTAGAAAACATCTCTACATCCTGGTAGGAAGATTAGTAGCTAAAAATATTAGCGATACTGAGTTGAGGGAGCTAAAGAATGCTCTAGAGAAGATGAAGCATATTAAGGATTCGCGGACGCTCATAGAGATGGATCTGAATCTCCATCGGAAAATCGATAGAGCAACTCATAATCGGTATTTGATTCGTTTTCTAAAAACTCTTGAAGTGCAAGCCACCAGGGTTTGGCTTTTTGAAATTGATTCTTCTGTAACAGAGGAATTTAGTAGTGATTTTGAGAACTTGCTTAAGGCCTTGCAGGATAGAAATAAAGAACTAAGTGGAAAAATCCTATCTATGCATACGCAGAAAACAATTGACGCGCTGAGTGGTCAATTAAAGAAAATTTAAAAAATCAAATGTTTTATATATAGGGAGGTGGTTGATAGCCAATTGAAAAGTTTAGCGTCGCTTTCTTTAACCTAAGTTACCTTTACAAGGGGGTAAGATCAATGAATAATCAAAAAATTAGTGTTCTTCTACTTGTTAGTCTCTTAGTGATAAGTCTCTCAGTATTTGGGGTACTGGCTCAAAATGACAAAGAGCCTATCAAAATAGGATCCGTCTGGTCATTAACAGGAACTGCAGCCCCGCTCGGACAAGCACAGTTAGAGGGTAGTGAATTGGCTGTGGAGCTGGAAAACCAAGACGGTGGAATAATGGGCCATGAGATTGAATATAAAAATATCGATGGAAAGAGTGATACCTCAGTTATTAGCAGCGCAGCTCAAAGGCTTTCAGAAAGCTTTGAGGCAGTAGCTGTCATTGGTGGCGAAGACGACTCTTTAACTTCCGCCATGGGCCCCATTTTCCAGGAAAAGCAGGTTCCCTATATTATTGGTAGTGCTACAACACCCACTCAGCCTCGAATGGGAGACTACGTGTTTATGACAGCTTTTGGGGATAACGAGCAGGGTCGTGCTGCGGCGAAATACATGGTAGAAGAGCTTGGCTGGGAAAAGATTGCAGTTATGTGGGATAACGCTAGCGCATACAGCACGATTTTGTCGAGACACCTGAAAGATGCCTTCAAAGAATTTACGGGAGACGCGAAAGCGATAGTAGCTGAGGAGATCTATCAAACAGGAGATAAGAACTACCAGGCCCAGCTTACCCGTTTGAACATGACCCAGGAAGAAATAGATGGCCTAGTTGTAACTCCTCCTTTCCCTCAGGATGGACCTGTTATTTTGAAACAAGCAAGGGAATTGGGGCTTGAGATGCCCATGTTCTTAACTGACGGCGCTGACGATCCTTCACTCGTAGAAGTAGGCGGCGAGACAGTCAGGGGGGTCTATGTATCTGGTCAGTTTGATGCTGATAAAACCCTTACGGACGCTGCTGATAAATTTGTACAAGCTTATAAGGAAAAACATGGCGAAAAGCCCGGCGCGTTCGAGGCTGTAGGTTACGACAATATGAGGATAGCTCTGGAAGCAGTGAGCACCGTAATGGAACAACAGGGAGAGGAAGCCTGGAATAATATGAGCCTCAGCGAAAAACGAAGCACGGTCAGAGACGCTATCCAGGAGCACGACTTTACCACTACTACTGTACCCGTATCCTACCCGGACCCAGCAGAAGCTATCTATCCCAGAGTTCCACTCAAATCAGTCTTTATTAAGCAAGTTCAGGAAGTTGATGGTAACTTAGAAAGGGTTTATATCGATCACTTAACACCAGAAGAGTTTATGAACTGAAGATAGTGAGGAAACTATTTAATAACCAGACACAGGGTCTATTCCCTGTGTCTGGTTTTGTATTTTCTGGAGGAAAAGCACATTTATGAATGCTGCCAAAACTGATAATGACGTTGTTTTAGAAACCCGCAACTTGGTTAAAAGATTTGGGGGACTTACTGCAGTATCGGATTTCAATATGTCGT
>CAZYPS010000152.1:2463-3653 GCA_964649445.1 uncultured Thermotogae bacterium
GAATTGATAGGACTAATTGGACCTAACGGAGCAGGTAAGACTACCAGTTTTAATCTACTCAGTGGAGTACTTGAGCCTGACTCCGGACAGATAATATTCAAAGGTGAAGACATTACTGATCTAGGAACACATGAAATCTCAGAAAGAGGGCTTGTTCGTACCTTTCAAAACGTGAGATTGATGCCTGGTTTGACGGTTGTCGAGAACATCAGACATGCTTTTCACAATCAAATTGACTATTCCCTCCTTGATGCGCTCCTCCTTGATCGGTCCTATCGGGAACAAGAAGACGATATGTATAATCGGATTCACGAGGTGCTGGATTTAGTGGGAATTGCACGATCCCTCTGCCTAAACCCCACTACTCTCTTGCTTGATGAACCCACTGCTGGTCTAAATCCAAAGGAAACCGATGAAATCGTTGAACTAATTCAGGACCTCTGGTCGGATCTGGGTCTAACTGTTGTCATAGTGGAACACAACATGAGAGTGATAATGAATATTAGCGAGAGGATCATAGTCATGAATCAGGGTGAAGTACTTACCAAGGGAACTCCCGAAGAAGTTCAAAAAGATCCAGAAGTAGTTAGGGTCTATCTGGGAACCGAGAAGGATACATCCAAAGTGCCTGAAAAGGAGGAAGTAAAATGATGCTAGCTTTAGATGGAGTGAATGCAGGTTACGAAAAGGCACAAATATTAGAGGGAGTTTCCCTTGATTTAGAAGAGAAAGAAATGATTGCCCTTGTTGGGCCTAATGGAGCAGGGAAAACTACTACACTCAGGTGTATCACCGGTATTATCAAGCCTTCGAAAGGAAAAATAGTTTTTAAGGACAAAGACCTCACTGATTTCGCTACTCCTCAGATCATCAGAATGGGGGTATCTTATGCTCCTGAAGGGCGGGATGTATTCGGAAATCTGTCGGTTTATGAAAATCTTTTGATGGGTGGCTACACAATAAGCGACGAGAAGGATTTCCAATCTTCTATCGAATGGATTTACGAACTCTTCCCTCGATTGGAGGAAAGAAAGGGTCAACTTTCTGCGTCATTAAGCGGTGGCGAACAGCAAATGTTGACCATAGGTCGAGCTTTAATGGGGAACCCGGAGTTACTTCTACTGGACGAACCCTCTCTGGGGTTAGCGCCGGTGCTAATCGAAAAAATTTATGAAAGTATAGAGCGGATT
>CAZYPS010000153.1:0-2092 GCA_964649445.1 uncultured Thermotogae bacterium
ACCCTGAGGTACCCCAGGAAATCAACTGGAAATCCGGAACCTGGGAGGGGGAAAAAGTGCTAAATTACGGCCCCGAATGGGAGGTCAATTTCGGGTACGAACTGGATCTAATTCTAGGCCTCCGCCTGAAGGTCGGATCCGGACTGGCTTTTCAGCCAAAGGTTCACCTTGCACCCCTCGACAGCCAAACAAGCAACTTAAGTGCCGCCAGACCCATGGCTACAATAGCAAGAGATGCCCGCCTCACCATTGAACCTAATTTGACTTTATTAGGCGGATTCGGAATTGGTAATAACCGATATACGTTAGACTTATTTTTTCACAACCGGCGGGGACCGATACTCAACTTCGGGTTCAAATTTTAACGTACCCCATGGCCACTATTCTTCCTTGTTTTTGTACATCCTATTATCCGCTTCCTTTAGCGCCTCTTCGAGGGTCCTATTTTTCGGTGAATTCCACACAGCAGAACCGACCGTTAACCCGAGTTTCTCATCGATAAGGTCCGAACTACTGTTCCATGCTCTAACCTCTTTTTCTATCCTTTGTTCTATGGTTTCGATACCCTCCTTGAACTCTGGCAGGAAGATTAAGAACTCGTCTCCCCCGTACCTGATAAGAGTGTCAGCCTTTCTAACCGTCTCCGTTAGGATATCAGAAACTTTACGCAACACCTTATCCCCAACCAGATGGGAATAGTTATCGTTTATCCGTTTAAAATCGTCGAGGTCGATCATCAATAACCCGACTGCTCCGCCGTACCTCTTTACCCTGTCCTCCTCGTTCCGCAATACTCTATCCAGAAACCTTCTATTGTAAAGTCCTGTGAGCGGATCATGAAAAGCCTGTTCCTTTAGCTCTTTTTCCAGCCCGACCCTCTTTAATTCTCCCAGAATATGGTCCGCAAGTATTTCTACCAGTTCCACGTCCTCCTCTTTAAACGCACCTACTTTCGTTGAAACTACCTGCATAACGGCCATATCACCAATAGGAGTGCTGATGAAACCGTGGAAGTTATCGTTCGTCGGCTGTGCATCATCACGACTTTGGACGTCATCTCCCCAGATAGTTTCACCTCGTTCAGCCGTCTTTCCGCCAAGTCCCTCTCCCACTCGGCCCTCTTTAATATCATCGGGCTCGATTTCAGATGATGTAGCCCGAGGAACAAGTCTCTCACCCTCAACCCGATCAATTGAACATAATTCGAATTCAAGTATCTGCTGCAAAGTTTCAACCGCGGTCTCGAACAGCTCCTCCTCCGTTTCACAGGCTTGAGTCATATCGACGGTTCTATGCAACCCTCTCAACTTCTCCCTCGACTTCTCGAGCTGATTCATTCTCTTTAGGCCTCTAAGGGCTACATCCACCTCGGAGGTTAGGATGGTAATCATCTCCCTGTCGCGAACGGAAAAAGCATCTTGCTCATTGTCCTCGATATTCAGTACGCCATAAGGCTTACCCTCCACAGAAATTGGGACTGCAAACTCCGATTTAGTCCTCGTCTCGGGAGTTGGGGGGATATAGCGTGAGTCTTCTTCAACGTCAGGAACGTAGATTGGACGGTTTTCCTTATATGCTACAACAGTTACTGACGATTGGTCGAGTGAAAGCACTCTCCCGCTAGCTTTTCCTTGACCTTCCCGCCCAATGACCAATCGAAGCTTATCGCCCTTTCCTTCCAAAATACTCGTATTATCGAACCCAAAAACACCTTCCAACCCGTCAAGAATTAACTGATATAATTCGTTTTTACTTTCCGCAAGAACTAATTCTCGCGAGGTTCTTTCTACCGCTTTTAGCCTTCTTTCGGTTTTTTTGTTCGGATATATCCGAAATCGAAGCTACACTTTTCTTCGTCCCCGGAATCATATCTATATTAACCAACACTTCTTTTACGTTGTTATGCCTATCCACGAAATGGGTCTCGTACCTATTCGGGACATCTTCGGCACCTTCTCTTCTTCGCCGGTGGTAGTCCTTCATCAGTGATAACTCATCTTCGGTAAAGAACTCCGTCCAGCTCTTTTCCCCCTCAATCTCCTCTTTCCGATATCCCGATAGGTTTTCGAACTCTTTGTTGGCAGCTGAAATT
>CAZYPS010000153.1:2192-3610 GCA_964649445.1 uncultured Thermotogae bacterium
ACTCCGTCTTCAGCCAGAGCAACGTTCGCAATTTCTTCTGCCAGAGATTCAATCAGTCTGAATTCCGAATCAACTGTCATATCGTAAATCTCGTTTTTCACTTTGCTGTAATCGACGGTCTGTCGTAGATCGTCAGTACTACCAGCTTCAGAAATGTCAGTAAACAGGGTTACGTTAACGATTACCTCCTGCTTGGCTTCTCGCTCGTAGTCCTCAGTACCGATAATTGTTCTTATGGATAAGTCGTTTATCTTTATCTTATCCATTTCAGCCTCCCAGTTCGTGAAGTAAGTTTCTGCCCCCATCCACGTATAGTATCTGGCCCGTTAGGAAATTCGAACTCAGCAGATAACCAACCGCCCTGGCAACGTCCTCTTTCTGGCCATGCTCTTTTAACGGAACTCTGTCAATCCTTCTTTCCAGGTAATCCTCATCCAGACCTTCGGGTGGAGTAATTAACCCCGGAGCCACCGCGTTTACGGTGAACTGTGGGGCAAATCTTAACGCCATCATTTTCGTCACTCTCGCCAGCAATACCTTGCTAAAATAATACCCGGCGTGATCCCAATCGTATCCAGCTATTCTTGTATCCAGTAAATTGACGATCTTTCCCTGTTCACAAGTTTCCGCAAAAGACCTAGTCAGGTAAAAAGGCGCCCAGGTATTTATTCTTAAATTATCGATCAAATCCTCGAACTCCAGTTCTTCCAGAGTCCCCCGGGGGAATGCTGCCGCGTTATTGACAAGGAAATCTACCCCTTCAGTCCTTTCATTTGCCTCAGGAAGCAGTCCGGTCAGATCCGTCTTCTCTTTTAAGTCAGCCTGCAGTACCGGTGCTTTTACCCCGATTTCAAGTAACTCATTGCGGAGCTCTTTGGCCTCTTCTTCGGAAGTCCTATAGTGGATTACAACATTTATCCCTTCCTCGGCCAGGTAAATAGCAATTTCCCGACCGATCCTCTTAGCAGCTCCCGTAACTAATGCCGTTGCAGAAGTTTCACCCAATTTTCACTTACTCCCTTAAAACCCGTCAGGGTCAATAATCAGACTATACTTCCATTTGTCTGACTTTTTGCCGATCCCAATCCAACCAGAATTGATAATTGAACTCTAAGTCACATTAACCGATCTTCCCGATAAGATCATCCTTGCTGAAGTTTTTCGCTTTTTATTAAGTCTCTCGCATCTCCCTTAGCGCCCCAGACTCCGAGTAACAAAACTCCTTTTACTTGTCCATCCTCTGAGAGATAATACCCTACTCCCTTTTTTCCTTTTTCCTTCCAGTCGATGAAATTTTCATATTCAGAAACAAGTAAAGAAATCGTTTAAATTGCGCTATCCCCGGCAAAGACCAGGGGATCCCGGGTGAATTTGCTAAATCGCCGGAATTTCCAGTTACATAACGATTTTAGGGTAAA
>CAZYPS010000154.1:0-3508 GCA_964649445.1 uncultured Thermotogae bacterium
GACGTGAAAGAAGTAGACCCGACCGGGGCCGGTGACGCCTTTTCCGCGGCCATCGACGTGGGCTGGCTGGAAGGTATGGAGCTTCGACGGTTAAGTAAGTTTGCCAACGCAGTAGGTGCGCTCGCGGTTACGGAAAAGGGGCCGATGGAAGGGGTCCCAACCAGGGAGCTAGTGGAGAAAATGATTGAGGGAAATGGAAATTAATTACGTCAGAGGCGGGGAAGGTATACGCTACTGGGAATCTGTCCGAAGACTGAGGAGATAGTAAAAGCGGCGATAGCTGAAGCCAAAGATACGGGCTTTACCCCAATGTTCATCGCTACGCCGAGGCAGGTGGACACTGACAGGGGAATCACAGGTACGTTAGGTCGTTTAATCTCGACTCGAAAAGTTAACCGTCAGTCCAAGTTTGAATTCCTAGAAAATTAATTGTGTTGGTCAAAGTCTTTCGAAATGATTTACTAAAGGAGGGTCAAAATGAGATCTACCCCGGTTGGTTTGGTAATGTTGAACGATGAACGAGAGCACGTGTATGAGCAAAACAACGAGAAGAACAGAGAAGTACTCGAGGATTGGGCCGAGATAATTGAAACGAAGATGGTAAATCAGGATGGTACATCGCCTGAGATAATAACAGGGTCAGAGATTATTACGGGCACGAGAAGTGCTCAAAAAGTGGGGGAGGAGCTGTCACGGCAAAACGTAAAACAGGTCGTAATGTGTTACAACGTCTGGAATTTTCCTTTCCTCGTCTGGCCCTTTTTGAATTCTCTCGGGAAAGAAGTTCCCGTTTTGAGCCTTTCGAATAATAACGGTGAATATCCCGGCAACGTGGGATTGCTTGCAACTGACGGAGCTCTAAGACAGGCAGGAAAGCGGACTCATCGGATAATTGGCGAAATGGAAGACGAGGAGACTCAGGAAAAGGTGGTAGACTGGTTAAGGGCATCTCAGGCATTGACCACTATGCAGAGTGAAGTATTCGGAATTTACGGGGGGCATTCGATGGGTATGGAAACGGGTTACTTCCACCTGACCCCCACTCTGAAATACTTTGGGACCACGGGAAGACAGGTTGACCAGCTATGGCTAAGCGAGAGGATGAAGGAAGTCGACTCCACGGAAGTAGAAAATGGGTTAAAATGGTTCGAGGAACTATTGGGAGACAGGTTGCTTTACGATGGAAATATGCTTACTCCGGAGAACCTCAAAGATCAAATAAGGCTGTATCTTGCCATGGAGGAAGTGAACGAAAATAAGGGATTTGATTTCTGTGGCTTGAAGGGACAGCGCGAATTGACGGAAAACGTTTGCCTCGGTGACGTTGCCGAGATGTTAATGAACGATCCTTATGACTGGAGAGGGGAGAAGGAACCTACCGTTTGTGCCACTGAAGCGGACGCCTATTCCGCCATGACCATGCAGATGCTTAAGTACGTCAGCGGTGGACTTCCAACGTTGTTCATGGATGTTAGGCTCTATCACCCGGAAAAAGATATCTGGGACTGGTGCAACTCCGGCAACCATTCCAGCTACTACTCTAAGATGTCGATGGATCCTGAAGAAAACTTTGAGAAGATTACCTTTCATCCCGCTCTGGAATTTTATTTCAAAGCCGGGGGAGCTTCAGTCGAGTTCAACGCGGCGCCTGGAGAAATGACGTTTGCCCGCCTCGGGTTGTGGGATGAGGAGCCTTATATGGTAATTATGTCAGGAGAGAGCCTGGATTTACCCGAGGAAGAACGGAAGGCTCTTAACGAGGAAACCGATCCGACCTGGCCGCACGTTCATGCCCGGATCGACGGGAGCTTTGATGAATTCACCGATCTTTTCCCTTCCAACCACGTTTTGGGAGTTGAAGGCGATCACGTACAAAAATTGATTTATCTCTGTGAAATATCCGGCATAACTCCTGTTTTGCTCGGTTCGGAGAAAGATAAGCGTCGGGAACCAATCTGGGAAAAGGTCGAAGGCTAAACTAGAAAGCTAGTAGGTGATAAAATGTTGAAAACAGAACTTTTACACCCTGAAATTCTCGGAGCCCTGGGGACTTCCGGGCATGGATCGAAGATTCTAATAGCCGATGGTAATTATCCATTTACCACGGAATCGAACGATGACGCGAAGAAGGTTTATCTAAACCTTGCGCCCGGGGTCGTTAGCGCTCCTCAGGTTCTCGATGTTATTAAGGAGTCAATTGTAATTGAGGCTGCGACGGTAATGGAGCCAGGTTCCGGCGAAGAACCGCCCATATTTGAGGACTTTCAACGTTTGGTAGGTGCAATCGAACTGGAAAGGAAGGGTAGGTTCGAATTTTACGAAGCTGCAAAAGAGGAATCAGTTTCGCTTGTGATTGCCACGGGGGAAGAGAGAACCTTTGGTAATATTCTTTTAACTGTAGGGGTTGTTGAGCCTGAATAGAATTCAAGAGTGTTCTAGATTTTGGTTCAAGAGGACTCTAAAAGGGTGATCAGCCATAAACTTAAATCCTTGTCATAAATAAAAAGGGCTATAGTCCCATCGGGTTGGGTAAACCCGAAAGGACCGAGGTTTCTGTGGTAAAACGGTTCTATGAGTGCTCACAAGCCAGGAGTGAGTGGCGCTTTACCACACGTTTTTAGGTTTAGTTAGCTCTACACCCTGTACTTGGAGTCCCATGGAAACTTGATAAGTGAGTAGGATTTTGTTATAAAACATCAAAATTCGAAGGGTTATAAATGGTAAACGAAACTAAGGTCTAGATATAAAAAAATAAATCTCTAACTCTGAAGGAGGAATTCGGGAAGTGCTGGCCAAACAGAGGAGAAGGAAGATAGCGAAGGTAGTACGAGAACAAGGTGAAGCCACTACTTCCGAGCTTAGCGAAAGGTTTTCGGTCTCGGAGATTACTATCCGGAAGGACCTGGAAAAACTCGCCGAGCAGGGAATGATCGAGAGGGCCCACGGAGGGGCGGTAAAGCGGGAAAGCACCGTCTCCGAGCCCTCCCATGAAGAAAAGGCGTCGGCCCACATGGAGGAAAAGGAAAAAATCGGCGAGAAGGCAGCCACTCTCATAGAGGAGGACAGTACCATATTGCTCGGTAACGGTACCACCACGAGGCAGATGATCCCCCACCTCCGGGGAAAAAAGAACCTAACAGTCCTCACCAACTCGCTGAACAATGCCCTGGAAATAATTGACCTTCCCGACGTAGAACTTTCAGTCATCGGGGGAGAAGCGAGGAAGAAGAATTATGCTCTAATTGGACCCATGGCACAGGAATGCTTCAATCATATTTATGTGGACCAGCTTTTCCTGGGGGTGGACGGGATTTCGTTCGAGCAGGGTTTGACCACCCCTACCCTCAGGGAGGCAAAGATCTGTGAAAAGATGGTTGAGGTATCTAACCAAGTAATCGTGGTGGCTGACCACAGCAAGTTCGGCAGGGTGGTCCACGGGAAGATCGCGGATATGGACGCTGTCGACCGCCTGGTAACGGATGCTAACCTGGAGGAGGATTCTCGGAGG
>CAZYPS010000155.1:0-3482 GCA_964649445.1 uncultured Thermotogae bacterium
ACCCTTGAGCTTGCCCCATAGTCTCTTTATGGGGGAAAGAGAGAATGGGGGTGAGTTTCTCAGCAGGGCGTATCTCTGTGATCGCCCGGAACGTTGCAAACCACATACCGACCCCAGCACAGGGACTGGGGTCTACTTGGGTCATCGAAAACAGCAGCTCGAGTCCCCGCGCTCGGGCGGAATGTTGCATCCAGAAAATATTGCCCTACCCTACCATTTTTGCGTGTATTATGTAGCGGAACTCTTTAGAGTTCCAAAGCAAGTATAGTCCCCGCTTGCGCCTGACACTATGCAATTAAAACTTTTTAGTTTTGCAATCTGCTTACAGCTTAAGCCATATACAATAGGGCATACGCCATAAACCATACAGCATAAGGCATACTCCTTACCTTAGACCGCACCCCCCTGCACCAGCGCTGGAAATTTCCAATGAAAAGAGCTGGATTAGATCTTATTCTTTCATTGTGATACTAGTTTTCCTAAAAACAGGCAAAGGGAAATTAACCTAACCTAACTGAGTTAGGATTGATCGCGGAATGTATAAATGATTCTGTCAAAATGACTGAAAAACACCTAAATAAGTTGGTCCCGAAATCCAGGAATAAACGTGCGTTTATCTTTGTTTTTTCGTTCATTCTGATCCTGGCAGCTTTCACCCTCACTGACCTGCCCGTAAAAGCTCAGGGAGTCGACCTCGGCGACTTCGTCAGGGCGGGAATAGGAGGAAGACCTCTGGCAATGAGCGGCGCCTACGTGGCGGTCGGCGGGAACAGCTCGACCGCCTTCTGGAACCCGGCGACTATTACGGAAATTAATGGATACAACCTCGGGGGTATGTACACGGACAGGTTCTCAGCCGGAATCATCTACCAGTATATTAGCGGAAGCGGAACCTTTGAATTTGAAGAGTCCCAAACCAGTTCCGAACAAAGATCACCGGAAAACTCTGGCTTTTTCTCCAGTATTTCGGCTCATAACCCGATAAAGGGGAAACTCGGTTTCGGCCTCAACAGGATCGGCATGGACCTTGGGGATGTCTCTTACGCGAACGATCCGGTGGGCGAAGCCAGGAGCCTCTGGCTCGGATCGGTTGGATATGGGTTTCCGAATGGCTCTATCGTGGATGGATTGTCCATCGGAGCCAGCCTCAAGCGGTATCGCCGACAGCTAAACGAGGATTCCGTCTCCGGCTGGGGCTACGACCTCGGGTTGAGGTACGCAAAGGCGATCGATCCCGGGGGAATACCGATAACGGGGGCTGTAGGATTTAACCTCCAGGATCCCGGAGGAGTAGAGATGGGGGCAGGCGACGGAGTGGACATAGAGACCACAGGTGTCATTCCTCCCTACAACAGGGTCGGGGTGGCGGTACAAATCCGAACAACAGTGCCGGTAACAGTCGGCGCCGGATACGACTTCTCGCCCACCAGACCGCAGCTCAACCGAATGAACTTCGGCTCCGAGATCTCGTTTGCCGACTTATTTCATCTTCGGGGCGGGATCAATAAATGGCTCAGAGAAGAGGGGTTCGGTTTTTCCTTCGGTGCAGGCGTCGATATTGGATTCTTCAAAGTAAACTACGCCTATCTGCCCCACAATCTGGGGAGCACTCACATAATTTCCTCCGACTTTACCTTCTAAGTTATACTCTGTGAGAAGATTAGTTAGTAATTTCCTACCCAGAGACCAATATCCAATTCTTAACGATAATAAACCCACCAACCCGAAAAACCCGAAAAACCAGATAAACTCGACGAACCCGACAACCCAATGAACTCCATGAACCCAATAAACCCGACGAACTCGAAGAACCCAATAAACTCTTACTAGATTGAATAGTAAAAATATTAGAGTTAAACTTAAATCTAGGAAGTATAAATAAATCGGTTGATCCAAATTTCAAGGGTGAATTTAGTTATGAAGACGCTCGATATTTCAGAAACTCTGGTAAAGGCTATGGAATACATAGAAGGAGATTCAATCGAGGGAAAGCTATTTCAGTTGCTGATCAACGATCTCAAGAGCCGACTTCAGAGTTGCTCCGAGAGAATTGTTGAATACGAGGCAAAGTATGGATACGAATTCCCGGACTTCCAGCAGGCCTGGGATCAGGGAGAAATTGAGGATCCTCACTCTCACGAAATTGAAAGCGACTTCATGGAATGGGAAAGCCTTATTGAAGAAAGAAAGTTCCTTCTCACCCAGCTAAAAAAAATGAGCGAAAAAGACCTTCTCTCGGATTAATGGAATTATCTACAAAAGAATTTCGAGATAGGATTGAGAAATTATCCAAGACTCATTTTCCAGATACCGAAATACAGATTAGAGAGTATAGCAAATTTAGGATCAAGCTAAGACTAGTTCTTTCGGTTGACCTTTTTGTAGAAATATTTTATGCCTCACAAACGGGAAAGGCCAGCTTTGCCCTCATAGAAGAAAACGAAAGGATCTTTGGAATAGATAATCTGGGAGGTTGGCATCGCCATCCATTGGGGAAATCTACCAACCATGTCGATATTGCCAAGCCTGAGTTGTATGAAATATTCGAGTCATTGAAAAGTGCGAAAGAAGATACCTAGACCTGAATTAAGCGGTTTTTACCCTTATATTGAAACCAATTGTAGAGTTCAAGTAAGTCTAATTTTACGAGCGGGGAAAAGTATTTGAAATTCGAGGTTTCACTCCACCGAGCTATATCACGGAAGAAAAATTTGACGAACTTTAACAACAACTTGAGGTAATATCGGAACAACTGTCCAAATTCATCACCTACCTAAAAATGCCGACTAAACCAAGCTTTCCACCATTTTGAGCCATTTGCAGTTAACCCGAAGAACCCATGAACTCGATAACCCAATAAACCTCACGAACCCACATGACACCCACCTTGCTCATTTCTCCAGCACTTACCTTAAGCGCCTTACCTGGCTCAGAGCTTGAAAAAAGTACCATCTTGGCAGCCTTAATTGTTTAACGTACTAAATGGTGACCAATTATAGTATCTCAGGTAAGTGCTGGAAAAGAGAGAATGAGGGTGGATTTCTTCAGTGGGCCGGGCCCTTGAACCCGACCGAATCGTTAGTTGTTTTTATTGTTTTTCGTAGTTGTAGTTGACTAAGGACTCTCGACTCTAAGACTGTTTTCGACCCCAGACTCTATGACTGAAACTGACCCAGGACTGTTTGACTATTATTGACTTATGGCTTTTCATTTTATACCTCACCTCGGTATAATCTGGATAGGAAGACTCGGATAGGAGGTAAATTATGACTAAAATCGCAGAAGGAATTGAAGCCGATCCCGACATTCATCATGGAAAACCGGTCATCGAAGGAACTAGAATTCCTGTACATATGGTACTGGGTTTGCTTGGAAACTCTGTCTCGGTAGAAGAAATCATCGATGATTTCTATCCCCGGCTTACAAAGGCGGATATATTGGCCTGTATACGTTATGCCGAGGCCATTGTAGAAGAGGAGACG
>CAZYPS010000156.1:0-3421 GCA_964649445.1 uncultured Thermotogae bacterium
TTTGATCGCAGGACCGAACGTTAGAAAGGATGGATTGGAGTCTTTTGACGAATATAGTTGCAGGGAAGGGGGACTTGCTAGATTTAGCGGAAACCTACTGCCGATGACTCTTTCTTACAGCGATAAATTGCCGAAATTCGGGGCTTAAAAGACTATACGGGTATAATGGCTCGTAAATCGGGCCGTTCGGCTTAATCGAGGATACAAATGGGTAAAATAACTGAGGAAGATAGAAGGATAATAAAGAAACAGCTAGGGAAAAAGCCCCATGGGCTGGTGGATATACCGGTTCGATGTCGCTATGGATATCCTGTTGTATTGACTACTAAACCGCTGATTCGAGACGGGGGTGGGTTCGAGATCTTTCCCACCCTCTATTGGCTCAGTTGCCCTAAACGTGTCGAAGAAGTCGCTCAAATAGAGTCGGGGGGTTACGTCCAGAAACTTGAAAATGAAATAGCCGACGATCCTGGTTTGAAAGAAGAGTACGGGGAGGCCGAAGAACGTTACCTTGAAACCCAGAGGTCGTTACTGACGGGGGAAGATCTGGATTTCATAGAAGAAAAAGAACTGGAGAACGCTCTATCCCGGGGTATTGGCGGGATTAAAAGCGACGAACACCTTAAATGCCTCCATCTTCACCTTGCTCACCACCTAGCTGGTGAGAACGTACTCGGTCGATTAATCCAGGAAAGGTTTGAAATCGGGGATTGTTCCGAGGGACAGGTACGATGTCAAGAATTCCTGAAGGGCGAATCCGAGTAAGCTTCGGGTCGGGTTTCCTACTGGCGTTATCCTCTATACTGATTTAGGCCTTTCTTTATGAGTTCAGCCACTCTCACGAGATCTTTTCTGTTTAACACGTAACTTAATCTTACCTGGTCTTTCCCTTTTCCGGGGGTGTTATAGAATCCCTCTCCAGGAGCCATCATTGCTGTCTCTCCGTCGTCTCTGAAATTAGTGAGCATCCAGCGGACGAAGGTTTCTGCATCTTCAACGGGTAATCCAACCATCAGATAAAATGCTCCGTCGGGTTTACCGAAACTCAGCCCTTCGATCCTGTCGAGCTCTTCCAGAAGAGTATTCCTCCTTTTCTTATAACGATCTATCATCTCGACTATCTCGGAAGGATAGGCCGAAGAATTCAAAAAGTTCGTTAACCCCAATTGTCCCATAGTAGGCGGTGAGAGCCTGGATTGTCCCATCCGGAGAGCGGAGTTCATAACCTCTTCGTTTCTGCTGGCTATGGTCCCGATTCTCGCTCCGCATCCGCTGAGCCTTTTAGAGATACTGTCGATCATTATTGCCCTGCCCTCCAGCCCTTCAAGGTTTAAGGCACTTGCGGGAGTTGTATCGCCGTAGGCGAATTCCCGATAGACTTCGTCCGAAATTAAGAATAGGTCGTTCTCCCTAACAATTTGCTGTACCGTTTCGATTTCTCGCTCGGAATAAACTCTGCCTGTCGGGTTGCTTGGATTTGTGAGCAGCAGGGCCCCGGTCCTTTTCGAGATCAAATTTTCAATATCTTTTAAATCGGGGAGTGCGAAATTGTCTGCCTGGTTGGTTGGTATGGGTCTAATATCAACTCCGGTCATCTGGGCGAATCCCCTGTAATTGGTGTAAAAGGGTTCGGGGATCAATATCTCCTCTCCCTGTTCTAGTGCCGCGTAAAACGCAAATAAACCTGCCTCGCTCCCGCCGGTTGTTACCATTAATTCTTCCGAGTTAAGTTCTATGCCCTGGTCGCTATAGTAGTCTAAAAAGCTTTCAATAACTTCTTTTATCCCTTTCGACGGGCTGTAACTCAAGACATCGAGTTCTGCCTCTCTTATCCCATTCATAAACTCTTCCGGCGTGGCAATGTCGGGTTGGCCTATATTTACGTGATATACTTTGACGCCTTGGTCTTTTGCTCTGTTTGCCAGGGGGTAAAGCTTTCTTATCGGCGATTCGGGAAAGCTCAGAGCTCTAGCCGAAACTTTTTTTGAGTCAGTCATCCTATCACCCAAATATAATGCAACTTAATCTAAAAGATCGTGCTCGTCGTTAAGTTCATTGAAATTTGCTCTAGTCCTGAGTCCGTTTAGTACAGTCGGGTAACATCCCTTATCACCTACCAGAATCGCCCCTATAAGTTCTCCTTTTTCGTTCAGAAAGAACTTTTTATAAATTTTTTTCGTTTCTTCTTGGTCAACCAGGGCTTCATTTGCCTCTTCTTTGTCTCTCACTCCGGCGGAAATCATGTCGACGCCAGCGACTTTTAGTTTGTAATAACTGAGACTCCCGTCATATTCCTCTTCCTCCCCAAGTAAATTCTTGCCCGCTATTCTTCCCTGTTCCTGAGCAGGAGGCCAGATACCATAACACTTCCCATTTTGTTCGATGGCGTCCCCGGCGGCGAAAATTTCAGGTTTGGATGTCCGAAGGTTTTCGTCTACAATAATCCCTCTTTCAGTTTCTAGTCCCGCGCCCGTCGCGAGCTTAGTTCTCGGAGAAACTCCCGCTGAGATAATTGTTAGGTCCGTATTGATTTTTTTGCCCGTATCGAGTACGGCGGAAGTAATTGATTTTTTCCCGGTTAATTCTCTTACTTTTGCATCAAGTTCGAAATCGATGCCCATTTTTTCAAGTCTCGACTGAACGTATTCCGATCCGTCTCTATCGAGCTGTTTTCCCATAATTAGAGGTAAAGCTTCAACAACTGTTACGTGTATACCCTGCTGATTCAGGGAATAAGCGGATTCCAGTCCGAGGAGCCCTCCTCCGATTACCACGGCTTCTTCTACCTCCGACAGTCGTGATTTGATAGTTTGAACGTCTTTTAGAGTCCGGATGGAGAAAACATTACCTTTGTTGAGACTTTTGATCGGAGGTAAAAGAGGTTTAGCACCCGGTGCGAGCAACAGTTTTTCGTAGGAAAACTGCTCACCTGTTTTTGTTTCAATAACCTGTTCTTCCGGGCGGATATCCGTGACCATCGTTTCCAGCTTTAACTCTATGCCACGGTTTTCGTACCATTCGGAGTCATGAAGGATAATCTTTTCAGGAGATATTTCGCCACTGAGAACCTCTCCCAGACGGGTGCGCTGGTAGAATGGGTGTTCTTCATCCGTGAAAATTTTTACATCGAGTTGCCTGTTGGACCGGGAAATTACGGAGGCTGCAGAATCTCCAGCAACTCCATTTCCAATTATTAGAATATCACTCAATGTGACCTCCCTGAAAATTTTACGTACTTAGAAGAGTTCTGGGAAATAACCATTTAAAGCTTGCCAAAATTTGGTTTCAGACCCCCTTCGACGTGGACAAATAAAGTTCGAACTATGACTCCTCTAATATTATATATTCCCGGCTATCCCCTTTTCGCCATTCTCTTTCCACGAGGTGAAGTTTTTCTCTTATTGAATTGAGTGCAGTTTCG
>CAZYPS010000157.1:0-3419 GCA_964649445.1 uncultured Thermotogae bacterium
ACTCTTCCTGAAGCAGCTTGACCGGAGGAGCAACGCTATTGGTTGTACAGGAAGCACCGGCAACTATGTCGTGTTTATCCTCGTCGTAGTCTTCCTCATTGATCTTCCAGACCAACTGGGGAATCTCGTCCTTGCGATCTCCCTTCGGGGGAGCGGAGACGAGTACCTTCGTCGCTCCTGCTTTCAGATGCTTTTCAGCGTCCTCGTAATATCGAAACACGCCTGTGGATTCGAGCGCCACGTCCACACCTAGATTACTCCAGGGCAGATCCGCAGGATCTTCGACCGAAAGTATCGGATATTCTTCTCCGTTTACTACCAGACCGTCGTCATTGTAATCGACTTCAGCGTCAAATCTCCCGTAAACTGAATCGTAATTTAAGAGATATGCTGCCTGTTTCGGGTCCTGCTGAATATCGTTAATCGCGACGATTTCAATACTGGGCATACTCTCCGCAATGCGGAAATAGGCTCTACCAATTCTACCAAATCCGTTAATCCCTACTTTTACCATGTAAATCCCTCCTGGGTTTTTAGGTAATTAAGAGGATCAAACTTCAACTCTGCTATTCACAGATAAATCTTATACGATAGTGAACTAAATCACAATGTTTTTCGGCCTTCACAATCTGACTTTTTTCACTCGATTCTTTCACCGTCAACCATCTTATTACTAACCCGTGTCCACCCATTGCCGCTCTCCTGGCTACTGGTGTCTTGTATTTGTTTGAAATAAGTTTAACTAAACGGTAGAGGGTTTAAAAATGAAGTCATTACCTATAAATTATGCTTCGTCTTCATCCCATGGTGAAAAAGTTTATTACCACTGCTCAAACCACATTCCAAATCCAGTAACCGACCTACCGGCTAGCGCACCTCGGATGGTTTGCCAATCATCTCCCGGAGAAAATACCCGTGTACCCCATTATTATCAGTCAACTCCGGGTGAAATGCAGCTGCCAGGATGTTCTCTTCCTGCAACAATACGGGATCCTCACCGTACCGGGCTAATATTTCCACTCCTGGACCAACTCGGTTAACCCTGGGAGCTCGGATGAAGACACCCTGAAGTTCTTCCTCGGATAGACCATCGACTACTTCGAGCCTGGACTCAAAGCTTTCGATTTGTCGACCGTAAAAATTGCGCTCAATCGTTACATCCATCAATTCCAGACTGGGAGGTCCGTTTTGAACTTCGTTTGCGAGAAGAATCAACCCCGCACAGGTACCAAAAACCGGCAACCCGTCCCGGACTTCGGTTTTGATTAGATCAAACAGGTCCCATTTCCTCAGCAACTTTGATATTGTAGTACTCTCTCCTCCAGGGATGATTAACCCGTCGACCTGACTCAGATCAGCCGGTCGCCTTACCAGGCTGGTCGAGGCCCCCATCTCATCTAAAACCTGTCTGTGTTCTCGAAAATCTCCCTGAAGTGCCAGAACTCCAATCTGCATTAATTACCGTCCTCTGTCCATCCAGGCCGTGCAACTATCGTGACTGAATAAATTCTTCCTCGTCCATGTCTTCCATATTAATTCCTACCATTGGCTCGCCCAGGTTCTCGGAAATCTTTGCCAGGGTTTCCGGGTCGTCGTGGTAAGTCACTGCATCTACAATAGCCTTTCCACGTGGCTCGGGGTCATCCGACTTGAAGACACCTGAGCCGACGAACACTCCGTCAGACCCTAACTGCATCATCAATGCGGCGTCTGCGGGAGTAGCTATTCCACCGGCAGCGAAGTTCACCACCGGCAATCGTCCTTCTTCCGAAATCACCCTGAGAATATCTCGCGGAGCACCAAGCTCCTTCGCGTAACTCATCAGTTCGTCCTCGGGTAAATTAACCAGTTTTCTTATCTCGGAATTTATCCGCCTCATGTGCCTTACCGCTTCTACTACATTCCCCGTGCCGGCTTCTCCCTTGGTTCTGATCATGGCCGCTCCTTCACCTATCCTTCGCGCGGCTTCAGCGAGATTTCTTGCCCCACATACTACCGGTACGTCGAGCTTCCATTTATCTATATGGTTTTCTTCATCCGCCGGCGTAAGGACTTCCGACTCATCCACGTAATCGACTCCCAGCGATTCCAGGATCTGGGCTTCGACGAAATGGCCGATACGGGACTTCGCCATCACGGGAATGGAAACCTCTTCCATTATTTCCTTGACCTTTGCTGGGTCCGCCATACGAGCAACCCCACCGGCCTCCCTGATATCCGCCGGGACCTTTTCCAGAGCCATTACCGCCGCTGCTCCGGCGTCTTCTGCTATCCGGGCCTGTTCAGCATTTACCACGTCCATTATCACGCCGCCCTTCAACATTTCCGCCAGCCCGCTTTTAACCTTGAACGTTCCTTTCTCTACCATTACATCACACCTCCAAAAGTTCCTTCAAAATACCCTATTACCCTTCCGGATAATATTAACCTACATTCGGTAATATATTTGCCTTATAGAGCTTTTTATCCTGATTATTCTGGAAATTAATTAAAACCATTCGTATTGATCCTGTCCACAAAGACTTGAGGCTTAACTACAGAAGCTAGTTAATTTGCCCTGTGACAATCTTTCAGACGGTGCCACAGGTCATCAGTGAATAATTGAAATATTAATTTACAACCAGGTGAACTTCCAAGTTATTATAGGTCCGCGGGGGCTCGGTTAGCAAGACTTGTCTGGTCTAGCTAACCGGACTGAAAGCCTTTGACTTGTTGAAAGAAACCGCCAAATTATACAAGTTTTAAATCGAGAGGGTCGGTCCTATAATTATTCGCCATGAAAGTGAAAAAAATTGAAGTTGGCTCACTGGAAACAAATTGCTATATCCTGAGTTCGAACGAGGAACAAGCCATAGTTGATCCCGGAAATCAGCCGGACGAAATAATCGCCAACCTGGAATCCACGGTTAAAGAGGACTATGATGTAAAGTTCGTCCTGGCAACTCACTTTCACTGGGACCACGTGGAGGCGGCACCCGAACTTGTGAATCGGCTGAATACGGACTTCTACCTGAGCGAAAAGGACCTGGACCTCTTCCGGAATTCCAGCGATGCTGAACTTTCTCCCGACCGGTTATTGAAAGAAGGTGACGAGATGAAAATCGGGAACAACCGATTGACAGTCTGGGAAACTCCCGGTCACACGCCGGGGAGTATCTCATTACTCGAAAAGAAGGACCGAAAGATCCTGGTGGGCGATCTGGTATTTTCCTCCGGGTTCGGCAGGACAGACTTACCGGGTGGGTCAAAATCCGATCTGGAAAATTCCCTGGGGAGGATAGTAGATCTGGAGGACGACTGGGAAATACTTCCGGGCCACGGCCCGACCTTTCACCTGGGAGAAAAGCTGGACTCTTCCCCGTTTCTCGCCGACATGAGACGAGAATAATGGATCGTCAGGATATAGATAAGGTCAGAAA
>CAZYPS010000158.1:0-3297 GCA_964649445.1 uncultured Thermotogae bacterium
TTGTTCGAAGGTGAGAGAATTATACCGGAATATCCGCTTCATGTTCAAGGCGGGGGCGTTTTTGTTATTACTACGGCTTTTCGACGAACAGTCTTTATCGAGTTCCCGTCCGTATTATTGTTCCCCTTATTGCCTTTGGTCCGTGTAAGGGGCCGAAAATAAAAAAGACCTATCCACTTTCTAAGTAGATAGGTCAATTTATTAATGTTATAAACGGTCTCCATACTGCGGAACGTTAGCTACGGTTTTTAGTTGAGTAAAGATTCGATCTTTTCTTTATCAAACCCGACGACGATTTCCCCGTCGATATCTATAACCGGGGTGCCTCGCTGTCCTGATTTTTCGATCATTTCCTTTGCCTTCTTTCGGTTTTCGGAAACGTCGTAATCCGTGAAGGAAATTCCGTTTTCCTCGAAGTAATCCTTCGCGGCGTTACAATAAGGACATGTAGGGGTCGTGTAAATAGTTACATCTTGATCTACGTTTTGGTCGTTCATCCTTAGTCACCTCCCGACTTGGTTTAATAGTACTTTTGGGTGAATACCAATATCCTTCAGCAGCTCGTAATTTATATCGTAACAGTATTTTATGCCTTCCTTGTGTTTTTCCAGTATGCCAGCTTGAGTTAGTTTGGACAGATGATAGGAAATATCGGGCTGGCTAAGTTCTAGTTCTTCCGAGATTTCTTTGGCACAAATATTATCCTGATGAAGTACAAGAGATAGAATATTTAGTCGCTGTGAACTTGCCAGAGCTTTAAATATTGACTCTTTTTCTTCCAAACTAATTGCTGTTTTTTTGTTCATTGGTATATTCCTCGACTAAGTATAGTCTCTGTAGGATCGATTATCAATATTTAAAATTTTAAAATTCTTACAGCGAAACCCAAGCTGGATAATCGGAATTATTTTGAAAACCTGAACCGAACATCCGCCACGCCGGCACCTTCGTTCGATGCCATTACGGGGTTTAGGTCAAGTTCCTCGATTTCCGGATGATCAGTTGCAAATTGAGAGATTCTCTGGACTACCTCTACCAGGGAATCTATATCGACACCTTCTTTGCCTCTTACGCCTTCCAGAATCGGGAAACCGTTTATTGATTCGATCATCTCTCTTGCCTGTTTGGCCGATACGGGAGCCACTCTGAATGATACGTCTTTTAATACTTCTACGTATATTCCTCCGAGGCCGAACATGATCAATGGGCCAAACTGCGGATCCCGTTTTAGACCGACTATAACTTCTTCTCCTTCCACCATTTCCTGGACCCTAATACCATTTATTTCCGCTTCGGGTTGAGTTTGTTCCAGAGTTTCCATCATGGTTTGGTATTCCCACGCGACGTCAGCTGGTTCGACTCCGACCTTTACCCCGCCCGCGTCGGATTTGTGAACTATCTGAGACGAGTCGACCTTCAGTACTACCAGGGAACCTATATCTTCCGCCAGGTCCGCCGCTTCTTCCGGGGTTTTTGCGATCTTAGCCGGAACTGTGGGGATGCCGTAGTCCTCCAGAACCTCCATTCCCTCTAAGCCTATAACCTCGTTCTCCGACTCCCTTAACCTCCTGATCTTTTGATCCGCTTCCTCTTTTTTAATCGTAAAGTGGTCCGAGGTGGATCTATCCCTACCCTGGATATCTCCGTATTCAACCAGGGCGGAAAGTGCTCGGACTGCCCGAGCCGGGTCGAAGTAATTTGGTACTCCAGCTTCCTTGAGGTTGTTTAGTGCTTCAGGCTCTAGTTGTCCCCCCATTAGAGCGCCGACGATTGGTTTGTCGGTTTTCTCCCGGGCTTCCGCAATTATTTCTGTCAATTCAGGGTAGGAGAAAATCGCCGCAGGAGCCGACATGGCAAGTACGGATCCTACGTTTTCGTCCTCTATCATGTAATTTAGCGCTTCGCGATAGTCATCTTCGTCAGCTTTCCCGGTTAGGTCAATTGGATTTTGCCGGGAAGCCAGTGAAGAGAGCACGCCCTCAAGGTTATCCAGGGTGCTTTGCTGGAGTTCAGCCAGTTCCAGGCCGTACCCTTCCAGGGCATCCGTAGCCATTACACCAGGGCCTCCTGCGTTTGTTAGTATGCCGACCTTGCGGGACTTAGGTGGTTTCTGATGGGCAAGTATCGAGCCGAAATCGAACAGCTCTTCGACGTTTCCCGCCCTGATTACTCCGGACTGTTTGAAGGCGGCGTCGTAAGCAACGTCACTTCCAGTGAGCGTACCCGTGTGAGAAGCAGCGGCGCTTGCACCTGCTTCTGTTTTACCCGATTTAACGATCACGATTGGCGTGTTTTTCGTCACTTCGCCGGCGGTTTCTATGAACTCCGTTCCGTGTTGAATACCTTCGAGATAGGCGAGAATTACTTCTGATTTTTCGTCCCGATCCCATTCCTCGATAAGATCGATCTCGTCCAGAACGGCTTTGTTGCCGAGAGAAACGAAGTGATTGAACCCCATACCTACCTCGTTAGCCCAGTCGAGTACTGCTGTGCAGAAAGCCCCACTTTGGCTCATAAACGAAATATTGCCGGGAAGTGCCATTTCCTGGGCGAAAGTTGCATTTAGGTCAGACGAGGTTGAGATAACACCAAGCGAATTGGGACCAATTACATTCATATCATTTTCTCTGGCGATATCTTTTAGCCTTTCTTCTAGCTTTGCCCCCTCTTCTCCTACTTCTTTAAAACCGCCACTTACGACTATTACGTCTTTTACCCCCGCATCGGAACATTCGGTCAATATATCAGGTACGATTTTTGATGGTACAGATATTACCGCAAGATCTACCTCGGCGGGCACCCTGGAAATGCTGTCGTAGCACTTCAGGCCTTCCAGTGTATTGGCTTTTGGATTTACCGGATAAATTTCTCCATCGAAACTATCCATTAGATTTGTGAGAACTTCTCTTCCTACTTCGCCTATATTCCTGCTTGCACCTATCACAGCGACGGAACCAGGATTAAATAAACCGCTAAACCTCACACTACCCCTCCTAAAACCTTTTAGATAAAACAATTGTGCGAGAAATAGTTCATTCTCTCAACAGCTCGGTATTCAATTGATTGGGGGTTCTGTGTTATAACACGCGGTCCAGGAAATTCCTGTTCATTGAAATTGCGTCAGTGATTGCGTAACCTGAGATACCGGAGGCTCAATAATGCTAGATATTCTCAGCGAAGTACCGAAAATCCGGGAAGAATACCAAAGACTAGAAGATAAGATGGGAGATCCGGACGTAATTGAGGGAAGCAAGTACCAGAAGATATCCAAGAAGTACTCCAAAGTAAAGGATTTAC
>CAZYPS010000159.1:0-3267 GCA_964649445.1 uncultured Thermotogae bacterium
CAATAAACCTATCGGCAAGAAACCTCTGACAATCGTGGCAATAGGCCCTTTCCTCTTCCTTGGATACTATGTAACCCTCACTATCCATTTGCCTGTGTATCTCCTGGACGAATTCCTCGTGGGTCGGGTTCGTCGTAATAGTATAGTTATCAAAGTCAATCCTGAACTCATTAATTATGTCAACTATCTTCTTATGAGTCTCATTCGCTAGCTCCTCCGGCTCCATGTCTCGTCTTTCCGCTTCGAATTCGATCCTCGTTCCGTGGGCGTCAGACCCGGAAACGTAAAGGACGGAATGTCCTTTCAGCTTGTAATAGCGAGAAAATACGTCACCCGACAGTAAAGACGTCTGAATATTTCCCAGATGCGGCGTCCCGGACGCGTAAGGCCAGGCACTGCAAATTAATACGTTCTTTTCTTCGTCCATTGGTTCGAAACTCTCCTCAAATAAGATTGAACATTTGCCAAGTGAAGGCTGGTTAATAACTCGTTGATTTTAGGATAATAAACCAGTTATTACAACCTAAGACAAGCGATTCTCCCGCTAGAATACAACTTCTAACTCAGAATAGAAAATAATAACTATCCTTTGAGATATTGGATTGGTTTATCCAGGTGCGGAGAGTTTAAAAGGTTAGATCAATTTTCTCTCTCGAAACTTTTAACCAACGCCCGGATGAGGTACTGTGCCTGAAAGAAAAAACCACACCTTGAAGTAGTACGATGGACCATGGCTTTGTAAAGTCAAAAACCTTGGGCCGGTTTCCAAGCTCATCCTGGTTCTGGACCAAATCTCGCCTGGTAAAACTTTTCGGACACACCTTCTCCTAACCCATCTAACTTATTTTTAAACACTCAATAGGTATCACCCAGTAGGTCACCGGAACCTACTCCGGGTTTACATTTTCAAACCTATCTTCGCCCGAATATATCGACAACCTACCCCCGCGAACGAAACCGACCATCGCCAGTCCGGTAATTCTCCCCATTTTAACTGCCAGAGTGGTAGGAGCCGAGCGAGAGACGACCTTCGAGATCGAACTACGTATCGCCTTCAAAACCATTTCTGATGATAACCTTCCGCTGGTAAGTAAAACTAACTCTTCCGGGTCTCGACCATCCATAATCGACTTACCTATCACTTTATCCACTGCATTATGGCGGCCGATGTCTTCCGCCAGGTAGTCGACACCTCCCTGACCTGCAAGGGCTGCCGTGTGGGATCCACCGGTTTTCTGGAAAAGTTCGGCTCTTTTTTGAAGTTCCTTCATAAGCTCGGTCAGCTCCTTCAACTCCGGGAAGTATCCTTCTTTAGTTTCTTCTAACTCCAGAGCCTCCCTCCTCTCCAGGAAAGCCCTTGCATTACCACAACCCGAAGTTAAAGCTTTTTTTCGACCAAGATAGGTATCCAAATCTACGTTATGGGTTTCTATGCGAACCTCCATAAGCTTTTCTTCCGGCTCGTGGTTTATTTCCTTTACATCTTCTCGCCTTTCGATCAAGCCCTCTGACCTTAGATAACCCACTGCTAACGACTTAAGCTCCTCGGGGCTACACAACATCGTAACAAGAGCCCGGTCGTTGACAACCAGGTCCAGAGATGACTCGACCACTACATCGTCACGGATCCTTTTTGCTTCCCCGCTTTCCCATCTGACTATCTCTTTCTCTTCGTATCTAGCCACTTTTACCACCTGCAAACTAACTAAGTTTATTGCCCTGCCGAGCTTAAGTTTACCGAACCCAGCTGTCTTTTCCCATCGGGAGGACGGAAATCGACAAGATCGGATTTAAAAACTAATTGGTTTTGTTCTTCATCACCCTATTGAGTAGAATTTAGTGGTAAAGTCCTATCCGACTGAACCAGGAGGTAAAAGTGCATAAAAATCTTCAGGTTTCAGCTATCGTAGTTTTAACTCTATTATACCTTGCTTTCCCAGGATATTCTCAAACCGGGGAGCCTACTCCGAAGGGTATAATAGCAAAACCGCCAAATTCGTCGCTGAAAGTTGACCTCGAACTGAATCGAACCAGATATCGACCCGGAGGAGAGATAGAAATGACACTGGAACTAAATAAAAAAGCTTACCTTTACCTCTATAATATCGACACTAAAGGCAGGGTCAATCTACTTTTTCCAAATAAATACGAGAAGAATAACTATCGAGGTTCCGGGACGGTTTTCCTTCCGGGCAAAGGCTATAGCTTCCTCGCCGGGAAGGAAGAAGGCACCGAGTACTTTGTGGCGATCACCAGCTCTCAAAAACTGGAACTTTTCTCTTCGATAGACCAAGAAGAGTTTGAGAATAATCCCTTTCCCAGGCTTTCCGAGGATGCCCGGACTTTCGCGGATTCAGGAAGGGAAAAAATAACTTCGGAAGTTCCTCAGAAAGACTGGGGAACAGCCTGGGCCGAAGTGAATATCACGAAAAAGCTATCAGAAATTTCAGTTATATCCGACCCTCCCGAGGCAGAAATATACCTTGAAGACAGGTTTGTGGGTAGAACCCCCGGAACGATTTCAGTCGAGCCAGGCACAAATAACGTAACCCTCAAACGGCGCAATTACGAAAGCTGGACCACCACCGTTTCCGTTCAACCCTACGGAAAAAAGAAGATCGAAACGGATCTTCGCCCAAGTACAATAACCCGCCTAACAGTAAATTCTAGCCCATCAGGAGCGGACATTTACGTTGATGGGAAGTTTCAGGGAAGAACGCCAGTCGGGATTTTCACGAAAAGCGGCAACAGGAATATCAGGGTTAGCAAACAGGGGTACGAAGTCTGGGAGAAAACTATTGAGGTACGGCCTAGCCTCAACCGGAACCTCGAAGTCGAACTTGAGGAGATTAGGTTTTCCCGGGTGTCGTTAGAAACGACACCTTCGGGAGCTGAGGTTTACGTCAACGGTACTTATAAAGGCACCTCGCCTGCTGAACTAAAACTTCGGGCCGACAAAAATATGAAAATAGTTCTGAGAAAGAAAGGCTACCAGAAGTGGGAAAGAAATTTAACCTTGACGGCCGGACAGGAAAGGGAAATTAACGCTAATTTACGGATTCCAGAGGAAATGGAGCCCAATCCACAGGTCAGCGAGCCGGAATTAAGTTTAAGGGTTAATGGAGGGGGGATATTCGGTTACGTTTTCTCCCTTGGGTCCGAGATAGAGGTAAATAATTTCGTACTTGGGGGATCCTTCCGCTCGACAGGCGACCCTGAGGTACCCCAGGAAATCAACTGGAAATCCGGAACCTGGGAGGGGGAAAA
>CAZYPS010000160.1:0-3243 GCA_964649445.1 uncultured Thermotogae bacterium
CGTTTTTCGCCCGTGATTTTATAAAAAGTACTTTATCCAAAGGTGGTGGAGTTGAATCTAGAAAAAATCGAATTGTTTTTATTGGATAACCTGGTGTGGATAATCTTTGCGATATTTTTTCTGGTTTTCGGTTTTCTAAAACCAGACGCTTTTTTATCTATCAGTAACTTCAGATTTATAATTTACAGTTCTGCCGCACTGGGTTTTTTGGTCCTTGCCGAAGGCGTGTGCCTTATAACGGGAAACTTCGACCTATCGATAGGTCAGATGGCCGGGTTTCTGGCAATGTTAAACGCCATGATAATTACTGAATGGGCTCCTGGGATTCCCTGGTATCTGTCGATACTTATAATTGTAGCTCTTGGGGGGCTGCTGGGAGCAGTTAACGGGGTATTTATCGGTAAATTTGGGTTGAATCCCTTCCTTGTAACTCTTTCCACCTATATGATTTTCAAGGGAGGAACACTTACGGTAAGTTCTAGCCCGATTAGGAGAGGCTTCCCAGAAATATATCTGGCTATAGGAGGCGGAAGTGTTGGAGGAATACCAAACGCGATATTCGTCCTGTTCGGGGGCTTGCTGGTGCTTGGATTCATCCTTCGTTATACGAGATTCGGGAGTCATCTGTATGCGGTAGGTAGTAATCCCGAATCTGCCTCTATGACAGGGATACGAGTGGATAATATGCTTCTGTATACGTACATACTTTCCGGGCTTTTGGTCAGTATAGCGGCGATACTGTTTACGGGTTTCGTGGGATCGGCAACGCCGGGACTCGCCAATAACACTTTGTTCACCGCATTTGCTGGCGCTGTAATTGGTGGAATAAGCCTCAGTGGTGGAAGGGGAAAGCTGTCCGGAGCTGTCGGAGGAATCCTCCTGGTTGGGACGATTGAAGCCGGTCTAACCATGATGTACGTCCCACCTCAGCAAACAACTATCTATACCGGACTGCTTGTTCTTGTGGCGATAATAATAAATCAATTAAAGGAGACCGCCCGGGACAAAATTCTCATGGCGGGAAGTTGAATAAAGGGAGGTAGCAAATGAGCGATACGCCAATTCTGGAGATGTCTGACATTCATAAGTGGTTCGGGAATATTCATGCGGTAGAGGGCGTGGATCTGGCCATAAAACCGAACGAAGTTATAGGTTTAGTAGGGGACAACGGGGCCGGGAAATCAACGCTAATAAAAATGATTTCCGGTGTTTTAACTCCTACAAAAGGTGAGATTTATTTCGAAGGGGAAAAGGTAAATATTTCCAGCGTCGACAAAGCAAGGAAACTGGGAATCGAGACCGTCCATCAAACCCAGGCCGTGGCCGAGGATAGGAGCGTAGCTGACAATATTTTTCTTGGAAGGGAGCTGGTGAAGTCGTATGGCCCTATCAACGTTTTAGACCGGAAAGAAATGAGAGATATCAGCCAAAGGCTTACTCAGGAGCTTGGGCTCGATATACCCAGCCCGGATCACGAAGTCAGATTTTGTTCCGGCGGAGAGAGGCAGGGCGTAGCCATTGCCCGAGCTATGTACTTTAAAGCCAGCTTAGTTATACTGGACGAGCCGACGACTGCTCTATCGGTGAAGGGCCGGGACCAGGTATTGAGTCTGGTCAAACATATGAAAGGGGAAGATATTTCAATAATCTTTATCACTCATAACATCCACCACGTATACCCCGTCGCGGATAGATTTGTGGTAATGTCTCACGGAAAGATAACGCAGGATGTAGCCAAAGAAGATACCACTCTTGAAGAAATAGAGGACCTGCTTGCCCATAAGGGCGAATTGGTCGACCAGTAGGGGGATAATATGAATACACGCCAGCGGTTTTTAGAAACGATGGAGAATTTCAATACCGAGGTGCCGACTATGAAGTGGGAATTTGGCTACTGGGGGGAGACGATTAATCGGTGGTATCGGGAAGGGTTACCAAGGAAAAATCCTCCCGAATTGCCAGAGGAGATTACCACGCCTACTTCGTCGTTATATATCCCTGCTTGGAATTGCGAAAACAAGTACATTGATGAAGGTGAATACCCGGAAGGTATAGCCATAACGGCCGGTGGATTATATACGCCGACTCAGGGATTTCCGGTTGACACTGATGTTTGCGAACAAACTGGAATGGATCAGTCTCAGAGATTGGTTGATTTGAACCTCCTGTTTTATCCCACTTTCGAACCGGAAACCATCAGAGAAACAGAGGACAAGTTAATTTACAGGGATATCGATGGAGTAGCCAGAACCTTCTTGAAGGAAACGGCTACCCTGCCTTCCTGGAGGGAGAGCCCAATCAAGGGCTGGGAGAGCTGGGAGGAGTTAAAGGAAAAACGGATTAGTTTTGATCATATTAAGGATAGGTTGCCGAACAACTGGGACGAAAAAGTAGAGAAGTACAGAAATAGGGACTACCCTCTGGGCTTGGGTGGTTATCCTCAGGGATTTTTTGGTACTCCAGCGCACCTGTTAGGCTACGAAAATCTGTTTAAGTGGTACTATCGTAAACCAGATCTAATTCACGATATCCTGGATACACTTACCGACCTCTGGATAGCGGTGTTTTCCGAGGTACTGAAAGACGTTGATATTGATCACGCACAGATCTGGGAAGATGTATCCTACGGCACCGGGTCCATGGTTTCGCCTGAGACAATGGAAGAGTTCATGGTTCCGTATTACAAAAGGCTAACCGACTTTCTTAAGGGTGAAGGAGTAGATCTCATCTTCGTCGATACGGACGGTCAGTGCATGGATATCATCCCGCTGTTTATGGATGCCGGTGTCACTGGAATGTTGCCTTTTGAAGTTAGTGCGGGAATGGACGTGGTTAAAGCCCGAGAGAAGTTTCCCGACCTGGCTATGATGGGCGGGGTACCGAAATCCGAGATCGCTAAAGGAAAAGATCGGATTGACGAAATTCTGGAGCCGGTGGAGTTTCTGCTAAAGAAGGGTGGTTATATTCCGTTTGGGGACCACCTGATACCGCCGGACGTACCCTGGAAGCACTTCAGGTATTACAGAGAACGGTTGAACGATCTGATAGATAAGTCTGGGTAAGTGTTCCGTTTTTAAATTGATTTACAACGAGGTGGTGAAATGACCGAAAATTCTTCTGGAGCGAAGAAATGGTTTTTCCCGGATGGTTATCTGCCGGAACCGGACGAGAGCCCGGTTGCTCCGAGCCACGAGACCGTTTCCATTCTGAACCCTTCCGACGAGAAAGCTACGGTAGATGTGA
>CAZYPS010000161.1:0-3187 GCA_964649445.1 uncultured Thermotogae bacterium
CGCTCGGCCTCCGATAGGATTTTACTGAACGGTCGCCAAAAGCCATTTCTAAGAAATTTACAAATTATGCTGGAAAGGCCAGCATTGATCGTTTAGGGCCATTGGCCAGCTATCTATGAATGCGAGAGATAGAAAATAGGAATGTTTAACCTCAGATCTTTCACCGTCGTATGAAAAGAAATTTAATTGTGAGTATTGATTTCATTTTTTTACTACTGGCTCTCTACCCCTTACCTGGCTGCCGGATTTCGTCTACTGGTAGGATTTTAAGGTTAAATCAGTTGCCAGCTAAGGGGTAGAGAGCAGTTATCCGAACCAGATAGCTAAATCCGCCGTTGGTGAAAGATCTGAGTAACATAATGCAATAATGAACTCTACCAAGGTAAAAAAGATAAAAGCGAGTTATGAGAGCCACTTTGGCAGAAAGCTAGCTTTTCTGGGAGTAGTTACCGTTCTCCTGGTTATACTCGCCGTCTTTTCGCTTGGTATCGGGGCGGTGAACTTTTCCTTCCTGGAGACCTCAAGAGCCCTGGTCGGAGGGAGTAGCAGGATGGCCCGGACAATAATCTGGAACATCCGGGCGCCCAGGGTGCTAACTGCGATACTCGTCGGTTCCGGCCTGGCCGTTGCCGGGGCGGCGCTTCAGTCGCTCCTGCGGAACCCGCTGGCTTCGCCTTACACGCTGGGAATATCGCAGGCCGCTGCTTTTGGGGCTGCCTTCTCGGTTGTTGTGCTGGGAGCGGGGTCAGCCGGTGGGGCGGAGAACGGAATAATATTGAACAATCCTTATATCACGGGTCTTTCCGCGTTTAGCTGGTCCTTACTTGCTGTTTTTGTCATAGTTTTGCTGGGAAAGTACAAAAACGCTTCGCCTGTGACTCTAATTTTAACAGGAATAGCGCTTGGGTCTCTCTTCACCGCCGGTTACACCGTCCTGCAGTATTTTGCCGATCAGACTGAGCTTGCTTCGGTCGTATTCTGGACTTTTGGAGATGTGGGCAGGACGAACTGGGTTCAGCTTGCCGTAATTGCCGGAGCTATGGTACCAATTAGCCTGTATTTTATCCATCGCGGGTGGGACTTCAGGGCGATGAGCTCCGGAGACGAGACAGCGAAAAGTCTCGGCGTTAATCCATCCCGGTTGAGGTTGTTCGGTACTCTACTTTCCGGTTTTTTGACCGCCCTGATGGTTTCTTTTGTGGGAATAATTGGGTTTGTCGGGCTCGTAGTTCCTCATATAGTCAGGCGTTTTATCGGTGGTGAAGAAAGGTACCTGGTTCCGGCCTCCTGTCTGGTCGGGAGCCTGTTATTGCTCGGTTCCGATACGGCTGCAAGAACTGTAGCCGCGCCGATAGTCCTGCCGGTTGGCATTTTGACCTCTTTTCTCGGTGTTCCGTTGTTTATTTATCTCGTTATAAGGGGGAAAGGATATTGGTAACTTTAAAAGTGGACCAGTTAGAATTCAGTTACGGGGAAGAGAAGGTATTAAATGGAGTGAGCTTTGAGCTTGATTCCGGAGATATGCTTGGGGTAATAGGGCCCAATGGTTCGGGTAAGACGACCTTGATAAAGTGTATTAACCGACTGATTGAGCCTGATGGAGGGACCCTGGAGTTCAAAGGTCGAGCCCTGATGGATTTTTCCCGGCGCGAGATAGCCGGTACCATAGGTTACGTGCCTCAGGACGAAAACCAGACCTTCCCTTATACTGTATTCGATGCAGTGTTAACCGGACGGTCAGCTCAGAGTCATTGGAGGCCATCCGAAGAGGATCTCAATACGGTGGCTCAAACACTAGTCGAAATGGGGCTTGATGACCTTGCCCTGCGGGACGTCAGGGCGCTAAGCGGAGGACAGTTACGGGAGGTATTAATAGCCCGTGCTTTTGCTCAGGAGCCCAGGCTGCTGACTCTTGACGAACCCATGGCGAGTCTGGATCTTCGTCATCAGCTTGAGGTGCTGAACACCGTTCAGGACTGGTTAACCGATGAGAGGGGGGCAGTGGTAACTTTCCATGACCTGAATCTGGCTGGAAAGTACTGTGACAGGTTGCTAATAATGAAGGAAGGAAGGATTTTTGCCCGGGGCGGACCCGATGTTCTGACTTCGAAAACTATTGAGCCCGTTTACGGTGTCGAGGTAGAAGTAAATCAAAATAACTCTACGCGCTGGATAGAACCGAAACGTCCTTTGACCGAAAATAGAGGGTGATAGAGTTGGAGTTAAAAGATATAGGGTTAGTCAGGAACGATTTTGAGGAACCGGAGGGCCCCGATGTTATGAGGGATAGCGAAAGCGTAATCGAAGTCCACCCGGAATACGAGGAGGGACTTTACGGGATCGAGTCCAATAATTTTCTCCAGATTGTGTTTCATTTGCACCTCTCGGACCGGTACGAACTGGTTGCACCGAGACGGCACGGAAGTGAGCGCGGAGTGTTTGCCTCCCGAAGTCCCCACCGACCCAGTCCCGTAGGTGCTACAGTCGTCGAGCTGCTGGAAAGGGACGAAAACGAGTTGAAGGTCCATGGGTTGGACGCGGTAAACGGGACGCCCGTTATCGATATCAAGCCTTACGCCGATCCGTTCGACAGTTCTTCTTCAACCGAAGCAGAAAAAAAGAATAATCCGAGAGGGACGATTCGGAATCTGATCGACCGCGGGGATAACGAAGCGCTATTGCTTGAGGCTGGTCGGTTGCACGGACACTTCTGTCCATTTCTAGCGCTCGGGGTTGTTGCCTCTCAGTACACGATTTCGGAACTCGGTAACTTGGCCCCCAATATGGAGGAGGCGGTTGCAATTGTAGAAACGAATAGCTGCTTCAGCGATGGAATTCAGTACGTTACGGGTTGTACATTCGGCAACAACGCGCTTATTTATAGGGACTACGGGAAAACCGCCTTCACTATTTCCTCCAGGGACGGACCGGGAATTCGACTCTACTTTAGCGAGGAGAACTTTTTGGAAGAAGAATATCCCGAAGCCAGGGAGTTGTTCGAGAAAGTTGTCGAAGAAAGGAACGGGACGGAAGAAGAGGAAAGGCGGCTGAAAGAAAACTGGCGCGAGGTAGGGTTCGATCTGGTTACCCGGCCGGCGAAGGACCTGTTTGATATCGAACGGATCGATTCGCCCGACCTGCCCGATTACGCTCCGATATTCGAGGACGAGTACTGCGAGGAGTGTGG
>CAZYPS010000162.1:0-3173 GCA_964649445.1 uncultured Thermotogae bacterium
TTCGGAGAAGTGATGGAAGACAGTAAAGCCTCGACCCTGGACAAACTGGTCATACGGGGTATAAAGTTTAGCGGGCTATCCATGGGTAATCTGGAAATATCGGGTACTTCCGCCCTCGGGGGTAAGATGAAGAAAGAAAAGGGAGCCGATCAACTAGAACTACATGCCAAAGATTATAAACTGTCTCGCTCGTTTGACGAAATTGCCAGAAATTACATGTTTGAAAAAGTCGACTGGAGCGACGTTATAACTATTGAATACGATCAACTAGATAAGGAAAACCTTGAGCGGTATTTGGCTCTGGACTGGTATCTTAAGCGCGGCGGAGCTAAGAACTTTTTTGGGGTAAACTCGGTGAATGCTGTTTCCAGATGGGAATTGAACTCAACTTTTTCTTTTGGTACCGGCGTTTCCTTGAAAAGCGGAAAGGGATTGAAAAAAATAGTTTTAAATTTAGTTCACAACTTTTAACTAAAACAAGGCTGTCCGGGCTTTAGTTTAACAGGTTTAGTGGTTAGTTGTAGTAAGTTAATTCACTCGAACCCTGGGAGCAGAGCGACTGGCACAGCTACTTTCTCGATGGAGTATTTGATCCCTGGTTTCTATGCAAGAAATACCGGGCGAGCTGCCAGAACTATCGCCGACAATTATCTGAATACGAGGCTGATTAGCATATGATTGAAACTCCCAAATTTAGTCTAAATGGCTTCACATCAATTTTATCTCTGCTTTTTTTAAGCCTTTTTATCGTGCTTGTCCCTGGAGAAGTTAGCCAAGGAAAGGATTGGATTTATTTCTCCGATTACGTATGGAAAGTCAAACACCACATTCGAAATACCATGGGTCCCGGACCAAATTACTGGTCAGCCTCATCCAATAATGTCTGGGTAGATGAATCCGGACACCTTCACTTAAAGATCACCAAGAAGAAGGGGCGCTGGTACGCATCGGAGGTCCAACTGGATCAGCCTATGGGCTATGGCACTTATAAATTCACGGTAGATCTTCCCGAAAAATCTTTAGACAGAAACGTGGTATTGGGTCTATTCAATTATTTAACTGATCGAAAGGAATTCGACGTTGAGGTGACAAAATGGGGGGAAAACTCTCCCACTAACATCCAATTTGTCGTCCAGCCGTCGGAACAGGACGAAAATATTAAGCGTTTCCCCCTGAATCCGACGGAAGGAACTAAAAAAGTATTTTCATATACCTGGACGAGAGAAGAACTTATTTTTCGCTGTGAGAACTGCGCGAACGAAAGTTGTACTGAAAAGGATCTTTTAGAAAAATGGAAATACAGAGGGGAGCCCCCACCACGAGGAGACCTGATCACTCATATCAACCTCTGGCTTTTGGACGGCAAACCCCCAACCGACGGGAAGGAAGTGGAAGTAATCGTGGAGGACTTTGCGTTCTCTCCCTTGGAGTAAGGCTCATGAAAGAAATTGGCTTTCTCTCGAACCTTCTAGTCGAGATCGCCCGGACGCTTGAATTCTCCCACGGACGGTAGTAGGTCCTCCGCGCCAGCCTGAGCCGCAAAATAGAGTGCGCCCTTTCCGTATTCCTCGTTGATTTTATCCATAACCCGAAGCAACTCCTCTCGCTGCCTCCGGTCCGGCAATAGCGGTTGAGGGAAGGAATCCTTTGACCGCAATTTCGACGCTCTTATCCCCACCATCGTCGGAGTTGTCGGAAAACCGAGTTCCTTTTTTATCTCGAGAGCGAAAGAATAAATCAAGTTACCGTCATCGACGTACCGACCCGGCGTTAGCTGTTTTCCTTTAATATTAAACTCGCTATCTCTGACTATTAGCTTTAAAGTTCCCGCCACTAACTCCTTTTTCCTTAACCTGTATCCCACTTTCTGAGCCAGCTTAAATAACACGGGAAGCGCTTTCCGGGGAGTTCTCTTGTAATC
Organism: uncultured Thermotogae bacterium; assembly: GCA_964649445.1. Taxonomy (GTDB): domain Bacteria; phylum Bipolaricaulota; class Bipolaricaulia; order M55B111; family M55B111; genus JAGXLP01. The sequence continues at coordinate 1,922 of CAZYPS010000162.1, forward strand.
AGGCAAGGTAAGGGAGTTGCCTACCGACTTTACCTCTTCTTCGTAACTGGCGGGCAGTACTGGTGAAGGGTCCTTACCCTGCCCCATCAACTTCAGCCGGGCTCCGTCAACTCCGAACTCATCCTTTAGTTCCTTCTCCGGATGATTGCCCAGCTCGAGTACAGAATCGATACCCAGACGGTTTAATCTTTTCTCAGTTCTGGCACCTATACCGCAAAGGTCAGTCAGGGAGATTTTTTCCAGCACTTCGGAAATCTCATCATCCCTGATTCGGGTTATACCGTCGGGTTTCTCCATATCCGAGGCAAGTTTGGCAAGAAGTTTGTTTCTGGCTATACCAACCGAACAGGTTATCCAGGTTCCAAATTCCTCTTCTACGTCCCTCTTTATTTGCTTCACCAGATTAATGGGTGATTGGAACTCTCTCATCTTGGCGGTAACATCGAGGAAAGCTTCGTCCACCCCGAACGGCTCGAGTTTTGGGCTATAAGTCCGGAGTATATCGAAAAAATTATTGGTTAGCCACTCGTACCTGTCGGGGTCTCCGGGCACGAGAATGAGGTCAGAACATTTCTTGCGGGCCTTCCAGGTGGCCATTGCCGATTCCACGCCGCATTTCTTGGCTTCTTTCGAAGCAGCTGCTACGACTGATCTGATTGTCGGTTTTCCGGTTACAACAATTGGTTTGCCCCGGAGGTTGGGATTTGCCTGTTGCTCGACGGATGCAAAATAGGAGTCCATGTCGATATGAATAATGGTTCTGCTCATTGTTGCCGGCGATGGTCCAACCAGAGTTTGTCCAGTTTCCATTTCAGTTTCTTCCCGTCGAACGTAAGCTGGAAAACGTCTTCTCCTACCGTAACGGAAAAGTGGTGGAGGGGGGCCTCTCCTTCGAAAGAACGGTGGTAGAGGTTTACCTCTTCGATTTCGTGTTTCCGCTCACGCCAGAAAAACCACACGGGTTCTACCTTACCCGCGGAGAACTTTACGCCGACCTTAACCTGTTTGTCTACCTCTTTATACATGGTGAATTAACTTGACAACCTTCCTGTGATCCTCGTTTTCACGCCCTAGAAAGATAAACAACCGTTTTATAGGCTTTGTTTTCTCTGGTAATTGTTCGATAAAACCGCAGGCGATTTCCCCGGCGTGGAAATCGCTGCTTCCGATCTCGGCCTCGCTCTCCATGCTTCCAAGGGAAGCATGGAACCATGCCCGCTCGGCCTCCGATAGGATTTTCCTGAACAATTAC
>CAZYPS010000163.1:0-3155 GCA_964649445.1 uncultured Thermotogae bacterium
GGGTTAAAGAAGACCACCGTAGCCATCCACTACAGACACCTCAAATCCTTTTTTAACTGGCTAGTCGAAGAAAACTACCTGGTAGAAGCCCCCACGGAGAAGATCGACGAACCGAAGACCCCGAACAAGTTCCCTCGGGTATTGGACAGTGAACAAGTCAAAAAGTTACTCAAAGCAGCCAAAAACCGGAAAGGAGAATGGTCCAGTTACCGTAATTATTGTATGCTGGTAGTATTCGTCGAGATGGGACTCAGGTTGAACGAACTGGTTAACGCAAAAATCAAAGACCTCGACCTGAAGAACAGATCCCTCAAAGTACGTGGAAAAGGTGCAAAAGACCGTAAGGTCTACTTTGGTAAGAAAACTCTCCGAACGCTAAGACATTGGATAAAAATCAGGGATTATAAACAGGAAGGTATAGGTGCCGAGACAATATTTATTTCTCAAGGTGGAAACAAGCTAAAGGTAAGAAACGTAGAACAATTGGTTTCGAGGATCCAAAAGAAAGCGGGTTTAGAAGACACCAAGGTTTCTCCACACGTTCTACGCCACACCGCAGCGACGTTCGCAGTAGAAAACGGGCTCACAGCCTTTCAACTGAAAAGCCAGTTCGGTTGGGAGCAGATTGGAACTGCACTTCGATACGTCCATATGAGCGATAAAAGCCTCCAGGAAAGCTACCAGAACTCATCACCAATGGATAACCTGGCGGCTTAAACAAGAGAAGGTTCTAATCCAACATTTACAAGCTTTTACCGAGAGGTGCTAACAAGCACCTCTTTTTTATTGTTTCATTTTTCTATGATACTCGCTTAAATGAAAAAACACGGAACATTATCCGTATTTGACAAAAATTCAAAAATCTGTAACCATCCAATGTCAAAGTTAGTGAAGTTAAAGGGGGTTTTGTCCTTCGCTTTAAAGATTTAAAAAGGAGGTATGTCTAGAAATTCAGACAGTGAAGTAATTTCATAGCGGAAAATACCCCAAACTTTGACGATTATTAAAGACTTTATCAATGTGTCTTCCTTATTTTATCTACCTCTTTGTTCTTATCTAAAAAATTCACTGGTGTACATTAAAAAACCTTTTTTATCAAGTTTAAAGTTCCCTTTCTCAAGGGGGAATTATTATGCAAAAGGGAAGTTTCGTGTTTGACAGGAGAGGATCGAGCTATCTGTGGTAAACAATCTGTACTTTGACGAAAAAGGTGATGTAGAAGAAGTTTAGATGATTATTAAATGGGCCATAATGACTTACCACTACAACGCGGACGAGAGGGGGACCCTGCTAGGCTAGCTAAACAAAGCCGGATAAGAAAAGTACCTCGAGACCGAAATCAGAAGTGAAAGACATGTATGTTCTTGTACAGCACCTACGATGGGAGGTGGTACTAAAGTAAATGTGATGTCAAGAAGTTGTAATCTTCAGGTCCCTATCATGAGAAGGCTTTTAGACTTCTACATGATCCCAACTGCACTGGCCTGGTAGTGAAAATCGCTCTCTGTCAAAGACCAAATTTGGCGGAATCGCTCAGATTAGGTCAAACTTGTTGGAGTGGGATTAGATAGTACAGGGCGATTTCATTCGAGACTAGATAATTTCCCAAGTTGTCAGGAGAACTGAGAACTCAGGTCAAAGGCTCGGTGATTTATTTACTATAGTCCTTTTGAAGCAAGTTAAGCAATGAGCCTTAAAATAAATTCCGTTATAAGCGGCATCAATGCGGAAGAAGCTAGTGATATTGTCCTGTCGAAATTTAAAGGATACTCCGAGATGTTGTAGAGATGTTCATGTTCAAGATAATCGAAAACGTATCCTAGCATCTCTTCCTTTTTTTGAGGATTTACCTCAAGTCTGCCACCATCTTCGCTTCCATTTTTTCGAATTTTTTGATCCAAGTCATCCAATTTTTCCTCTTTTTTCTCTTTCATGTGTTTGTGAATCCAGAGCGTTGGAATGAAGAACAAGATCAGCCCTAGTACCCATCCTCCCCCGAATAAATAAAAAGTACCTAATTCAACCCAGATTTCTCTTCTCATCACAAATTGTTCGATCGTGTAGATAGTTAGTCCAATATAGTAGATTTGAGTCGAGCGCAAAATAATACTGCCGAACAGCTCCATACCCCCTACTCTTTTGATATCTGAAAAGTCCAATTCTATGTCTTCTCTCCTGACTTTTAGGGGCAGGAAAAGGTGTATGTTTAGAATAAGGGCGATAAATTCTGCAACTATAGGAAGAAAAATAAAAGCATATAAAAAGTATATGAATAGATCTGGAACGGTGTATGACCATATTGCTGGTTCGATGTATTCGCCCCCTAGTGTAGGAATCACACCAGACAAAATTAAGATGTATCCTATTAGCAATATGAGTGCAATTGAAAAGACAATTCCCCTGATATTTCGGAACCATTTTATCTGACCGATGCCTAATTTTGATTTAAACTTGCGGTATCTGCTTGAAAGATATTTTATGGCCCAGACACCGAAAAATAGCCCTCCCCATAGTGAAAGTATCCAGTAAAACAGTTCAAAAAAGGTATAGTCGTCTATCCTTTGTGAAAAAGGCTCTATTATCGTATATGCAGATATAAAGAAGGCCAAGTACAGGTAGGGAGCATTCTCTTTTGCTTTCCCTGGTAAATTTAGCTTCTGATAAATAAACTCAAAGCCTAGAAGCCTACTGATTTTGTCTACCCATAGCTCTTCTACGTTTGAAGAAAAGCTCATAATTTCCTCCTTTAATTTATGTTAACTATTCTTTTTACAGAAACTGGGATCAATTATAAGTATAAGAATTACCGAGAAGATCCCGCAGTTCGTTGTGAGAATGAATCGTATGGACCTTCATCAAAGTCCATTAGTAGCCCCATGAACAGGAGGTTTTTGGAATCGGTTGATTTAAGTTAAAACATTAACCTTACTTGAGCGATTCTCACCTAAAATAGAAATGCTCCTGGGTTATAATGTAGTTGTGAAGGAGAGATTGTTGAAATCTCTTTGAAAACCACCTTTCACCTATTGGGTGAAAGGTTAAATAACCAGGAGACATCAATATTATGGGTCAAACCGAAGAAACTTGCAACGAAAAGACAAGAATTGATCGAGTTGGCATAACTTCAGACAACCTTACCTCCCGGGCTGGCTTGA
>CAZYPS010000164.1:0-3154 GCA_964649445.1 uncultured Thermotogae bacterium
TGACGGAGATACTGGAATCAGTCTCCTTAGAACGGTCTCAGGTTTTCATTACAAATATAGTTAAATGTCGCCCCCCGGAAAACAGAACGCCTAAATCCGACGAAGTAGAAACTTGCCTGCCTTATCTCGAAGCTCAGATAGCCGAGATCAACCCATCAATTATCGCCACTCTGGGAAATACCGCTACGAAGACGCTCCTCGATACCGACGAGGGAATAACTTCTTCGAGGGGCCAATTTTACGCCTGGCGAGGTTCCATAGAGGTATTTCCAATGTTCCACCCAAGCTACCTCTTGAGAAACCCATCCAAGAAGAAAGGGAGTCCAAAACATCAAACATGGAAAGACATAAAGAAAGTGAAGGAAGCTTTGACCTCGAGTTAGAGAAAAAGTCCGATCTACCCCTGTCAGAACGGGAAGAAAAGGTTTCAAAATTACTGGAAAAGGCTAAAGAGCTGCGAGAACAGGGGAATTACGATCAGGGAAAAGATAAATTACTAAATGCACTCGAACTGGAGGCAAAAAAAGATAAAGTCTATTATCGCCTTGGTAATATTTTCTTTGACGCCGGGGATATAGATAGAGCGGAATACGCTTATAAAAGAGCTATAGAAGAGAACAAAGAACACGTTAACGCTCAGCATAATCTGGCTGTGGTCTATAGGAAGCAAGGTAGAATCGACGAATCAGTTAAGCAGAGAAAAAAAGCAAATAAGATCGAAGTAAAGAATCCTAAAGATCCAGATCTCACCGAGGAAGAAAAGGGCTACGCCAAATGGCTTGCTCTAAAGCTGATGCTACTAATCCTCGTAGGGGTACTGGGATTCGGGTTGTTTGTTTATCTAATTGTAGTTTTCTTAGTCTGAGTAATATACTTGAGCGATCAATCCTTTATCTAAAATCTTGCCTTTAATGGTTTCTCACCAACCCGCCTCTTGATCGCCGGCCTTATAGCTATTAACGTCAACTTGTAACTTTGAGCTGGGAAAGAACCGGTTTTGGTTTCTGACAGTCCCAAATCCGACTGAAGCCCTCAATTCAACACTTCGGCTAATTCCTTTAACTTCAAGATATTTTGAAGTGGAGAATTAAATAAGTAAGTTCGGAATAGAAGAAACCTACAATAATTCTTTGTAGACGAGGTAATTACGGTACACTGCTTTCACGTAATTCTTGGTACTATCCGCCGGTATTTTCTCTAGAAACAAATCTCTATCGCCCGTATCGGTTCTGGACATCCAATCTCCAAGATTACCCGGTCCCCCGTGATATGCAGTAAGCCCTAGTCTGACGTCTCCCCAATTAGAGACCTGATTGGATATATAGTAAGTACCCATCTCGATATTAATTGGAGGTTCGAAACCATTACTGATCTCGTATCCTTTCAGCTGAAGATCGGATGCTATTCCCCTCGCAGTACTCGGCATTACCTGCATTAGGCCTCGTGCCCCCGCAACTGAATAAGCTTCCGAGTCAAAAGCACTTTCCTGCCTGATTATCGCAAAAATTAGTTCTCCCGGCACGCCGAACTTCCCGGCCAATCTTTCGACTTCACCGCCATAATACGTGGGAAAGGCCGAATTGACTACGGACGACGGTGGAATCAGATTATGATCGAAGTACCAGGTCAACAGCTGGTTGGATGTCTTTAAAGACCGCCTGTAGTTCCCAGCAAGTCTCTGCCATTGACTCTTCAAAAAAAGGTAGTCTTGATGGTCAAGCTCTGCTTTAATCCTTTCCAGACGACTTAAAGCAGGAAAATAAAGATCGTGATTCTTCAGCTGAGTCGCAATTGTAAGTGTTTTCCTGGTTCTCTCGTCCAGATCATTACTCATGAATTCCGCTTCCCGGTCCTCTAGGCTCATATCCGTTTCAGTCCACATATCTTCCAGACTGAACCCGTCCCTGGACCAACCTTTTTCTTTGGCAAGCAATGAATAGTAATTTAATGGATGGTTTTTTTGAGTCCTGACAATCTTCAAGTACTCTCCGGAATCGTCATTCGCCCGCTCTTTGGTTTTATATCTCCAGAACGAAATTTTCGGGGGTACTTTTTCGTAGAAAGATTCTAATTTTTGCAAATATTGAAGTGCCAGAGAATACCTGTTGTCCTTAAAACTCCGATAGAATAGTTCCCAGTTGGCCTCCCGCACCGCCGAGCGAGTCAGTGCACTTTTAAATATTTCCAGCTGGTTTTCCAGGGTGGTAAGCCCTGCTCCTTCAGTTCGCTCCTTAAAAGCTCGCCGGGCGGCTAATTTACCGTATCTGGTCCAGGAAAACTCCCTATATATCTTCAGCAATTCCCGATCCAGGTCGTAATTTTCCTCTTGTTCGTCTTTAAACAGCGCCAGGTAATACCGTGCCTTCGCCTCGATCTGATTATCCGGGGAATTATGGAGTAGCCGTCTAAAAGTCCACCGAGCTTCTTCGGGAAACTCGAGTTTAAACCCGTCAAGCCAGGCAAGTTGAAAATAGGCTTTGCTTCGAAGGGAGGCTTCCCAGTTACCCATATTACGGAGCAAGAGACTTCTCGCTTTTCGGTATTGTCCGTAATTAATTAGCAGCTGAATGTAACGATACATGTCTTCAAGCCCCTGGCCGTCCGAAAAATCAATACGATTAACTACCCCTTCTATTGCGTCAAAAAGTTTATCCCTGCGGTCCCCGATGAACCTCAATTCTACTGCCTCACAAAAATCAATAGCTTTTCTCAAAACCAACCTGGAACGCTGTGTACTGGAAGCAATATCTAATTCCAACTCGTATAATTTCTCCTTTTCCTCAGCCCTGGCTAAAAACTGCCGGGCATCCTCCGCTATTCGGAGAGCCCGATCGTACCTGCCCATGCCCCGGTATATCTGGGCTTCAAGGTAATAACGTTCGTAGTCCAGGATTGGGCCATCGCTTCCTTCAGGAATCCTTTCAAAAACATCAAGTGCCCTCTGATAATTTTCCGATTCCATAAGGGCCCGCGAAAGGAGGTATTTCGAATAGCTCGAAAGGGGTTCTTCCTCAGGGTAATTGTCCAGAAGGTCAACGGCTTCGCCGTGGTTTTGATTACGAATCGCCTGAACAGCCTGAACTAACCTTCCAGATACCTCTTCAAACTCTGCTGAAAGGGAAGTTACGCCGGGTAATAACAAAAATACCCCGGC
>CAZYPS010000165.1:0-3131 GCA_964649445.1 uncultured Thermotogae bacterium
ACTTGACAGACGCAGGCATGAATATTATTATGCTATTTAGATATATTTAGTTTTTAAGCCCTTCCTTATTCATATTTTAAGGTTGGAAAGCCCTTGAACGGTGGCTTTTACTCGTAATTGTACCGATAATGGCTTAAAACGCCACAAATTCCCTATATAGCTAAAAAGAGGTTTAACGTAAACTACATGATTGTTATAAAGCCGTACAGAGGGTCCATTTTTCTCATTGTTCTGATTGTTGCCCTGGTTCCAATTCAAGGAGACTCCACAACCGGAGATTACAATCTAAAAAAATCAACTCTCCCGACTTATATTCAATCACTGATCGACCCGCAGGAAAACCTGGAGGACCTTACCTGGCTGGGGGCTGATTCCGCGACCTCCGTTGAAATCACCTCCGATCGCTACGTTTGGCTTTTTGGAGATACGATCCTCGGAAAGAAAGAAGGGAAGTCGAGAAAGTACTCCGTTTTCATTCACAACACGATAGGGGTGACGGAAAGAGACCGGGGGGGTAATTTTGGAGATATTGAAAAAAGTTATAAGAAGGAAGGCGGCGATATAGAGGCCATCTTTTCGTCGGAGAAAGACCACGTATTTTACTGGCCGCTTGTGGGTACAACAACTGACTCAACCCTTCTGGTTGCCGCAAATAAGGTGACCACTAAAGATACTAAAACTTTCAAGGTGCTAGGTACTACTCTCTTCAACGTAAAAAATCCGGAAAAAACTCCAAAAAACTGGAACTACGAGGGTCAGTTTTTGCCGAAGGAGGACGGCATCACCTGGGGGAGCGCGGTAGTTAAAAAAGATGGTTGGATTTACCTATTCGGTCAGAAAGGTAAGGGGCTTTCCTCGAAGACCGTTCTTGCGAAAATAAGCGTTTCCGAGGCAGCAAAGGGTAGCTGGGGGGAACGGTTATACTTCGTTGACGGGAAATGGAAGCCCGGCTCATCCCCCGCGGCGATCAATGGTTTGCCCGGAACTTCGGAAACCACAATCCAGTATAACCAATTCTTTGGCTGGTACAGCCTACATATTCCTCCGTTTAGTTTCGATGTCCACCTTTATACCGCGGAAAGCATCACCGGTCCCTGGAGGGATCAGGGTGCGGTGTACACGATACCTTCGACCTGGAGCACGAAAAAAACTGATAAAGGTAAACACGTGTTTTCTGCTTACGCCGCGAAATCCCATCCCGAGCTAGCCAAAGCCGAAAACGAGATAGTTTTTACGTATAACGTCAATCTGAACCCCTTCGTCCCGAGCCTGAACAATAAGCTGCAGGATTATATTGAGAAGAAAAAGTACGAAGAACTCTATATTCCCCAGTTTGTTTCACTTGAATTGCAACAGAAAAGTTCTGACTGAGAAATAAGAAGTTTTCCCTATCTACTCGTGGGTTAGATATTCTAAGAAGCAAAGGGAGGCATTGGATGAAATCAAATAATGGACTCCGAATTTCTTTTTTGTTGGTTTTTGTTTCAATTCTTCTATTAGGTCTGTCCGTTATGTCGGACGCGGCCACGCTGGAAGTTACAAAAGATGGTTCGGGAATTAACTCGATCCAGGAGGCGGTCAATAAAGCGGAACCCGGTGATACAATACTAGTAAAATCGGGCCACTACGAGGAGAATATATCGATAGACCAGGACCTGACTCTGCAGGCACGAACCCCCGGGAACGTCAGGATCGACGGGGTGGCAAAGGGAAACCCAACGCTGCGGATAGGCCCCTCGGAAACCTCCGTAACCATCAAAGGTTTTACTGTGGAGGGTGCGGAAGGGAAGATTTGTGACGACCGAGCCAGAGGGATCTGCCCGGACGGGCTGTCGACAACCGGAAAATCTTCAGTCAAAGTGGAGAATTCCTCCTTGAAGTCCAACGGGAAAAATGGTATCAGGTCGATCGGGTCATCCCGGGTTAAAATGGAAAATTCGGAGCTCAGGGAAAATGAACGTGCGGGTTTATGGATCACCGAGTCGGCCGAAGCGACAGTAAGGAAAACTAGGATATCGAGCAACCAAAATGGCGTATATCTCGACCGGTCCGTGCGAATGGTAATATCGGATAGCAATATTCTTTCGAATTCTGGATACGGCATTAACTTGTTCGGAAAATCCAATATTATTCTTGGGAATTCACTGGTTAAAGAAAACGGGAAAGGCGGATTAAGGTTTGAAAACACTTCCCAGGGGATCGTGAGAAATACTTCAGTAAAACAGAACGAGGGCCAGGGGGTTCTTATCCAGAGTTCTGCTACAGTCAACATGGAAGGCAACGAAGTGAAGGGGAACGCGGTCGGTATAACCAGTCATACTGACGGAAGCATCTCTTTCTCCAAAAACGAAATATTTGGGAACTCCGTTGATCTGGTTGGTGACCTTTCGGGAAACCTGCGAACGATGACGAATTCGGAGAGGACACGAGAAATTACCCTGCCTAATGAGGATTATTCCAGTTTCCAGGGTGCGGTGGATGCGGTTGAGCCAGGCGGCACGATATATCTGAGCGGAGAGGTTATAGGTCACGCGGTCATCGATAAGAAGATGAAGTTGGAAGCGAAAAAAGACCAAGCTAAACTAACTTCTCGGAGAAATAAGACTGCTCCCGTCCTCTCGCTGGTTAAGAGCGGAGAAGTCGAAATGAAGGGCATCAGTATAGTAGATTCGGGTGGTACCGGAGCCGTCCTGGGGGGGAATGCCCGGCTATTTGCGTCTAAATCCGCTTTCGAGGATAACTCGGAGGAAGGTATAGGGCTCTGGAATTCTGCCGAACTCCTGTTAAAAACCAGCGCAGTAAAGGAAAACGGCGGTAGTGGATTAAGACTCGTCGACTCGGCGAAGCTGGAAGTGAGGGCGAGTCAGATTTCCAACAACCAGGTTGCGAACGTACTGCTGGCGGGGACTACTTCTGGCGAAGTGAAGTCGAGTACTATTACAGCCAGTGCGGGTAACGGACTTAGCATTAACGATATGGCCCATATCTCAGTTAATGGAAGCGAAATATCCGGTAACGAGTCGAACGGGTTGAAACTCACAGCTTCCGCTCGTGCGACCCTGGAGAACTGCAATCTGACCGACAACGAGGGAGACGGAGTGGCTCTGTATTCGTCCTCTCGGGTTGAAGTT
>CAZYPS010000166.1:0-3092 GCA_964649445.1 uncultured Thermotogae bacterium
CGAAACTGCACTCAATTCAATAAGAGAAAAACTTCACCTCGTGGAAAGAGAATGGAGAAAAGGGGATAGCAGGGATTATATAATATTAGAAGAGTCATAGTTTGAACTTTATTTGCCCACTCCGAAGAGGGCTCCGAAACCAAATTGGGGTAAGCCTGAAATAGCTATTTCTTAGAACTCTTCTAAATACGTAAAATTTTCAGGGAGGTCACGTTGAGTGATATTCTTATAATCGGAAATGGAGTTGCTGGAGATTCTGCAGCCTCCGTAATTTCCCGGTCCAACAGACAACTCGATGTAAAAATTTTCACGGATGAAGAACACCCATTCTACCAGCGCACCCGTCTGGGAGAGGTTCTCAGTGGCGAAATATCTCCTGAAAAGATTATCCTTCATGACTCCGAATGGTACGAAAACCGTGGCATAGAGTTAAAGCTGGAAGCGACAGTCACGGACATCGACCCGGAAGAACAGGTTATTGAAACAAAAACAGGTGATCAGTTTTCCTACGAAAAACTATTGCTCGCACCGGGTGCTAAACCTCTTTTACCTCCGATTAAAAGACTCAACGAAGGCAACGTTTTTTCCATCCGGACTCTGAAGGACGTTAAAACTATCAAATCCCGGCTATCGAAAGTGGAAGAAGCTGTGGTAATCGGAGGCGGGCTACTCGGATTGGAATCCGCCTATTCCTTGAATCAGCGGGGAATACACGTAACGGTCGTTGAAGCGTTGCCTCTAATTATGGGAAAACAGCTCGATAGAGTCGGATCGGAATACGTTCAATCGAGACTTGAAAAAAAGGGCATCGATTTTGAACTTGATGCAAAAGTAAGAGAACTAACCGGAAAAAAAACAATTACTTCCGCCGTACTCGATACGGGCGAAAAAATTAATACGGACTTAACAATTATCTCAGCGGGAGTTTCCCCGAGAACTAAGCTCGCGACAGGCGCAGGGCTGGAAACTGAAAGAGGGATCATTGTAGACGAAAACCTTCGGACCTCCCAACCTGAAATTTTTGCCGCCGGAGACGCCATCGAACAAAACGGCAAATGTTACGGTATATGGCCTCCTGCTCAGGAACAGGGAAGAATAGCAGGTAAGAACTTACTTGGTGAGGAAGAGGAATACGATGGTAGTCTCAGCTATTACAAGCTAAAAGTCGCTAGTGTCGACATGATTTCCGCCGGAGTGAGAGACGAAGAAGAGGCAAATAAAGCTCTGGTTGACCGAAAAGAATCGGAAATAATTTATAAAAAATTCTTTCTGAACGACAAAGGAGAACTTATAGGGGCAATCCTGATAGGTGATAAGGGATGTTACCCGACTGTACTAAACGGACTCAGGACTAGAGCAAATTTCAATGAACTTAACGACGAGCACGATCTTTTAGATTAAGTTGCATTATATTTGGGTGATAGGATGACTGACTCAAAAAAAGTTTCGGCTAGAGCTCTGAGCTTTCCCGAATCGCCGATAAGAAAGCTTTACCCCCTGGCAAACAGAGCAAAAGACCAAGGCGTCAAAGTATATCACGTAAATATAGGCCAACCCGACATTGCCACGCCGGAAGAGTTTATGAATGGGATAAGAGAGGCAGAACTCGATGTCTTGAGTTACAGCCCGTCGAAAGGGATAAAAGAAGTTATTGAAAGCTTTTTAGACTACTATAGCGACCAGGGCATAGAACTTAACTCGGAAGAATTAATGGTAACAACCGGCGGGAGCGAGGCAGGTTTATTTGCGTTTTACGCGGCACTAGAACAGGGAGAGGAGATATTGATCCCCGAACCCTTTTACACCAATTACAGGGGATTCGCCCAGATGACCGGAGTTGATATTAGACCCATACCAACCAACCAGGCAGACAATTTCGCACTCCCCGATTTAAAAGATATTGAAAATTTGATCTCGAAAAGGACCGGGGCCCTGCTGCTCACAAATCCAAGCAACCCGACAGGCAGAGTTTATTCCGAGCGAGAAATCGAAACGGTGAAACAAATTGTTAAAGAGAACAACCTATTCTTAATTTCGGATGAAGTTTATCGGGAATTCGCCTACGGCGATACGGTTCCGGTAAGTGCCCTAAATCTCGAGGGCTTAGATGACAGAGCAATAATGATTGACAGCATCTCTAAAAGGCTCAGCGGATGCGGAGCGAGAATTGGAACCATAGCCAGCAGAAACGAAGAGGTTATGAATGCCGCTCTCCGGATGGGACAATCCAGACTCTCGCCTCCTACAATGGGTCAACTGGGCCTAATAAACTTTCTGAATTCTCCGGCCTATCCTTCCGAGATAGACGAGATGATAGACCGTTACGAGAAAAGAAGGAATACTCTGCTGGAAGAACTCGACCGGATTGAGGGACTGAGTTTCGGTAAACCCGACGGAGCATTTTATCTTATGGTTGGTTTGCCAGTTGAAGACGCGGAAACCTTCGTCCGCTGGATGCTCACTGATTTCAGAGACGACGGAGAGACCGCAATGATGGCTCCTGGCGAGGGGTTCTACAACACCCCCGGTAAAGGGAAAGATCAGGTAAGATTAAGTTACGTGTTAAACAGAAAAGAACTCGCGAGAGTGGCTGAACTTATAAATAAAGGCCTCACTGAGTACAAAGAATAAACTCCAAGGATAAACACGTCCCTAAGACTATCCGGATTCCTCCCTCAGGAATTCTTGGCACTGTACTTGTCCTTCAGAACAATCCTCGATTTCGAACCTATCCTGAATTAGTCGCCCGAGTACGTTTTCACCAGCTAAGTGATGGGCAAAGTGAAGATGGAGACATTTCAAATGCTCGTCGCTTTTAATCCCACCAATACCCCGGGATAGAGCATCCTTCAGGCCCTTTCTTTCTATGAAATTCAGATCCTCCTCCGTCAGCAACGATCTCTGAGTCTCAAGATAACGCTCTTCGGCCTCCTTGTACTCTTCTTTCAAACCAGGATTGGCGGCTATCTCATTTTCGAATTTCTGGATGTAACCTTCCGACTCTATTTTAGCGATTTCTTCGACTCGTTTAGGACAACTAAGCCAGTAGAGGGTGGGAAAGATCTCAAACCCACCCTCGTCTCGAATCAGCG
>CAZYPS010000167.1:0-3047 GCA_964649445.1 uncultured Thermotogae bacterium
TTTCAGCTATCAGCAAACTACGACAAATGCTATTAACTTTCGGCTGACTTTCTAACTGGTGCCTTCGTTAATTTTATTAATCAAACCGTTTAGCATTTTACCAACCGCTCGAGCTCTTTTCCAAAAGCTTTCATACTGTTCTTCGGAAAGGTAATCTAAATCGTGCGCCAACAACAGATGATACTTTGTTTCTTCGATCGACCCACGTGCCATGTTGAGAAATCGGACAAAGTCTTTTTGGGAGGAACGACCTTTGCCTTCTGCAATGTTGGCGGGTACGGATGACGCAGAGCGGCGTAGTTGATCGCCTAGACGATATTTTTCATCTTTTGGGAATTCGTTGGTTAGTTTGTATATGTCTAAAGTTAATTCGTGTGATTTTTTCCAGACGTCGAGGTTCTGGAAGCCGGGCATTTTTGCCTCCTCTTTTGTTTTAGCTTTCAGCTGTCAGTTTTCAGCTGTCGGCAAACTACGACAAAAGCTATCTGCTATTAGCTATTGGCTGTTAGAGCTTTGGTGATTATGGGTTAACCTTTTGAGTTTTAAACCACTTTACAAACTTCTCAACGCCATCTTCAATTGAGACCTCTGGGTTGTAGCCTAACAGCTTTTTTGACTTAGAAATGTCCGCGTAGGTTATCGGTACGTCACCTGGTTGTTCGGGTTTTTGGTCAATATCTGGTTCTATGCCTAGCTTTTCTCCGATCAGATCTATCAGGGAACGCAGCTGGATCGTCTCGGAGTTTCCGAGGTTAAAGATTTCGAAATCATAGTCGGTTTCGAGGGCGGCGGTGATTCCGTCTATTATGTCATCGACGTAGGTGTAGTCGCGCTCGGAGGTGCCATCGCCGTACATGGGAATGGGTTGGTCCTGGTCTATCAGGCGGGCAAACTTGTGGATCGCCATTTCCGGGCGCTGGCGGGGTCCGTAGACTGTAAAGAACCGGAGGGCTGCTATCGGTATATCGTACAGGTGGTTGTAGGTCTTGCAGTACTGTCCGGCTGACTTCTTGGCGGCAGCATAAGGGGATATCTGAAGGTCCGTCCGGTCTTCCTCTGAAAAGGGAACCTTCTCGTTTATCCCGTACACCGAGGACGAAGACCCGAAGACGAACTTCTCTAGCTCGTGTTCTCTTGCCATCTCCAGTAGGTTTACCGTTCCCTTTATGTCGACGTCGACGTATTTTGTCGGGGAGACCAGGGAGGGGCGAACACCGGCCATTGCAGCCAGGTGGACAAGCTTGTTAGGTTTTGGGACTTGGGTCTTAGGTCTTTGGGAGTCTATGGGGTACTCCTCTTGGGGCAAAGATAAATCTTTTACCTTTTCAAGATTTCCGGAGAATATTGCGTCCAGGAGGTCCTTGTTGAGAATGTCGCCGGGGATTAGGGTGAAATTTGGGTTGTCCAGCAACCCTGAGATGTTTCGAGCTTTTATTTTCGGGTCGTAGAAGTCGTTGAAGTTGTCCAGTCCTATTACGTGGTGGCCTTCGTCAACGAGACGTTCACAGAGGTGGGAGCCGATGAAACCTGCGGCGCCGGTTACCAGCACGCCCGGTTTCTGTGTCTGTTCTTCGTTCTCGTTATTTTGTGTTTCCACTTTATCACTGCTCCTCTCAATCGTTTTCGGTCGCTTTAAACATCTAGTATTCCGTTTCTAATTTTTTAAGGAACTGTCGGCAATTACATGGAACAATCCTAGTCGGTGATATTCCATATTGTTATATTTTTTGGGTCTTTTCCGCCAAATAACACCGTGGATTATACAAAAAGTGAATATACTTCTTCAATTAGGTTCTATCCTTTATTTACGTCACTGGTGGAGTAATTAAAAGGAAGAAAAGCCTCGTAGCCTGTAAAGGGGATATCTTAGTTTATCGAGTTCGTAGAGTTCATCGGGTTTATGGGGTTTATTGAGTTCATTGGGTTTATTGGGTTTATCAGGTTGTCACCCCCATTCTCTCTTTCCCCCGTCGGAGGGGGAAATGAGTAGTGAGGAATGCCACGTGGGTTTGTTGAGTTTATTGGGTTTGTCGGGTTCTGAGACCTGAGTCAAGAATAGTCGGACAGTCCCGGGTCCTGGGTCCTGAGTTAACGACAAGCTACGAAAAACAAGAAAACAAGTCCGGGGATTGTGGATTGCAAAGTTCCGGGAGGGCATGGGAGCCCTCCCTGCTTTTGTGAGTTTAAGAACCAGCAGCCGGGGCTCCCATGCCCCGGCGATTTGTTGCGGGCAAACTAAATCACCCCCATTCTCTCTTTCCCCCATCTAGGGGGAAATGAGTAGTGGGGGATGCCATGTGGGTTCGCCTGGTTCGCCGAGTTCATGAGGTTAATCAGTGTTTCACCCCCATTCTTTTTTTTCCGGCACTTACCTGAGAAACCCACCTAGTATTAGTTTGTTGAGGTATAAGTTAGTGGCAGCCAGGACTTGTCTGAGTTAATTCTGGTCGGTCCAGGTAACGGATCTCAGGTAAGTGCTGGAGAAATGAGTTTTAGGTACTCCCTGATAAGCTATCCGGGTGAACGGGGGCTCGACCTACTTGATACGGTAAGAAACGGTAAAAAACCAAAAATTCTACGAACAAGTTAAGGGGTAGTTCGTTTACGATATTTATTATGATCAACGATAAAAAGTGTTTCGGTAAAGGAATCTTCCGTTTCTAAAAGCTGTTCTAAAACCTTATGGACACCGGCAATTTGTTCCGGATCGGGAGTCATTTTCAGGACTATAATCCCTGTATGGGAGGTAGGAGGATAGTTACGGATATCTCCGAAGCCCTGGTCATTTGTAATTAGGACAGCTTCGAGCTCCCTGGCTTTTTGGAAAACAACCGGATCTTTTGCGCCAAGTAGATTGAAATCATCCAAAGTATGAACTTTATATCCGGATTCACGTAAGAGTTTTATTGTTCTATTGAAAGTACATTCATCCGCCAGGAACACGGAGGTAGGGTTATTTTTAACCGACATCTTCATGCCCTACGGGATGTACCGTCTCCTCTTCTACAATGGCCTCGGCATAACGTATACAGGCCAATATATCCGCC
>CAZYPS010000168.1:0-2977 GCA_964649445.1 uncultured Thermotogae bacterium
AACTGAGGTACGGAAAGCGCCGCCACCGACATCATAAACGCTATGGAGGTTCCTGCGGGTAACCCCTTTCCAATTAAACTCTCAGCCACGGGGATGACACCCATTATGTTGGTATAGATCGGTATTCCCAGTGCCGTAGCCGCCGGAACTGCCAGCGCTCCCTGGAGGGTGTTCTGGATAAACTGCTCGGGGAGGAACCCGTGAATCGCGGCACCGAGGCCGACACCGATTACTACGTAGGGGAAGATCCGCCCTACGATTTCCCTGGCGTCCTCGTACGCCTCCCGGAGTCGCTGCCTTGGGGACTTGTCCGAAGCGTCGTTATCTTCTTCGTCGGCGGCAAAGTCGAAATCCACGACGTAACGCTCGAACCCGAGTAGTTTTAGACCTGACCCGCCGACGATTCCTACGATTAACCCTCCCAGCACGTATGCAAGGGTCAGGCTCCAGCCAAACGAGCCGAAAAGCACGAAGACCGCGGCGGTGTTGACCATGGGAGAGACGGTGAGAAACGTTATAGTCATCCCGAACGGGACTCCTACCCCGACAAAACCCAGAAATAGCGGAACGGTCGAACAGGAACAAAAGGGCGAGATTATCCCCAGCACTCCAGCCAAGCCGTAGCCGACTATCGCCTTCTTACCTTTAAGGAAGTCCCGGATCTTCTCCGGCGGAAGGTAGGTCCTGAGGTAGCTAACCGCAAAGACTACCCCCAGCAGGATGACGGTAATCTTTAGAGTATCGTATATCCAGAATTCTAAGGCTGCCGCTAATCTCCCCGTTAGCCCCGTAAGGCCTATCAGCTGTACAGCTATGTATTTAAACATGACTCTCTAGGAGAGCACTTCTTTGATTTCTTCGTCGGAGGGGACCGTGCCTTTGAACTTGACTTCACCGTCAGCTACAACGGCGGGAGTGCTCATGACGCCGTAGCTGGCGAATTCCGTTGGGTCCGTAACCTTAACGACTTCCACTTCGTCTTCCTTGCCCATTTCTTCGACGACGTTCTGGACGTTTTGTTTCACCTGTTCGCAGGTAGCACAGCCTTCGCTTCCAAGAATCTCAACTTTCATAGGAGTTCACCTCTTGGTTTGTTAATTTGTTAGTTAGTTCCAGTAACTTCTCTACTTTCGCCTTTTCCCTGACTTTGCATTCGACCTTTTTACCGACATGTCTCGTTTCAATCAGTCCGACGGATTTAAGCTTCTCCAGGTGACGATAAATCACGGACCGATCCCGTTCTATCACGCCTTCAAGCTCGCAGTAGCAGATCGGTTCATCGACCTCGAGCAGGTGCCTTAGTAACTTTAACCTCTGCGGAGAGCTTAGTGCTTTGAAAAATTCATGCATTGTTGCACATCCTTGCATCAATCTTAAACCAATCTGACGAGGTTTTCAATGTTAATTGGTTCACAATTAGAAGGAAATTATCGCCAAAACTTTAATCCGCGAGTTTCCTTCACCAGGGTCGGGTTAGCTGGCCTCCGGACTGACTCTCGGGAAGTACTTCCGCGTTCTGTTGGCGATGGAGACCAGGGTAAGCATTACCGGTACTTCAACCAGTACACCGACGACGGTTGCCAGCGCGGCACCGGAAGTTACCCCAAATACGGAAATAGCCACGGCCACAGCCAGTTCGAAGAAGTTGCTGGCCCCGATCATTGCCGCCGGAGCGGATACGGGGTGCTCGATGTTCCACAGGTAGGCCCAACTGTAAGCTATGGAAAAGATTATAAAGGTGAACATTACCAAAGGTAAGGCGATGAGAACTATGTGTAATGGGTTGTTTATTATGACGTCCCCCTGAAACGAGAACAACAGGACCAGCGTCAGCAGAAGGCCGGTCGTGGGTATGATATCTATTCGCTCCAGAAAGACGTTTTCGAACCAGTCCCTTCCGTAGTTGTTTATCAGATAGGTCCTGGAGAGGTACCCGGCCGCCAGGGGTATCACCACGAAGAGCACTACGGATAGAATCAGGGTATCGTATGGTACCTGAATTCCGCCTATGCCTAATAGAAAGGAAACCAGGGGAACGTAAGCAAACAATAATATTATGTCGTTTGTCGCAACCTGGACCAGCGTGTAGGCGGAATCACCGTCCGAAAGGTAGCTCCAGACGAATACCATCGCGGTACAGGGTGCGGACCCGAGCAGGACCGCCCCGGCTATGTATTGCGACTGAAGCGCGGGAGAAATAAAGGCGCTAAAGATCCTGGTCATGAACAGCCAGAATAGAAAGTACATTACGAACGGCTTGATTATCCAGTTCGAAGTCCAGGTAACAATCAGTCCTTTGGGTTTTTTTCTCACGTCGAGGATACTCTGGAAGTCTATTTCGACCATCATGGGATAAATCATGAACCAAATGAGTATTGCAATCGGGATGTTAACCCTGGCGTACTCTATCTCGCCCAGGGTGTTCGGTATTACGGGGATGAACTGCCCAACCGCTATCCCCACCGCGATGCATAACGCGACCCAGACCGAGAGGTACTTCTCAAAAAAAGAGAGAGTTCTTCCCAGGGATTCTTCTTGCTCTTCCGCTACCGTTTCGTTGTTCACTTTTTAGTCACCTCTTGCGATTGTTTTTAAGAAAATACATATCTTTGAATAACTCGAATCGTCAGTTAATTTTAGTAACCTCTTCCAGCAGCGAATCGACCCTGGTCTCTATTTCGTCCCTGATTTCCCTGACTTTCTCTATGTCGGCCTCTGCCGGGTCGTCCAGGTCCCATTCGCGATCGGTCCCTTCCCAGGTGGCTGGACAGACACCCTGGGCGGAACAACCCATCGTAAGTACATAGTTACAATCCAGCAGCTCTTCCGGTTCTACGGCCCTGGGTTGGTTGTCGGAGAGGTCGTATCCTTTCTCCGACATCGCTTCTACTACTACGTCATGAACCGAATCAGCCGGATCGGTACCTCCGGAAATCACTTCTACCGGCAGGTTTTCCTCTTCGACCTTTCTCCTGGC
>CAZYPS010000169.1:0-2921 GCA_964649445.1 uncultured Thermotogae bacterium
CGACAGACCGTATAGATACGCGATTCCGAGAGAAGCGGCAATCCGGGAACTCAATAAAAGGGAATAACAAAGCTAGCTTTTCTAATCTTTTTGCGGTCCGGGGAATCACGTAGAATAATCTATCTAAAAATCAATTCCGAGCGTAACTATTTCAAAAGGATCAAATTCGTAGTCCAGTTCTCCTTCGTCGAACTCGAGTTCATCTCGTTCGTCTTCAACCAGGTTCATGGTACTAATATTCTTCGGCGAGAACCCGAAATCAATGGTGGCTTTTGTTTTTCTACCCCACGCCTCGTAAAGACGGACCACGAGGGTCCGGTTTGAATCCTCTGCAAGTTTTACCGATTCCACGACTATTCCTCGGTCGTTCGGTTTGACCAGCGGCGGAAGTTCGACGAACTCTTCGACCTCTGTAGCTTCTGCAGGGGTGTTTAAATCGTAGGACTCCTCAATTACTCCCGCCTTCCTGAAGTCTCCCGAGTGGGGAAGAAAGGAGTAAGTAAAGTGATGCCGTCCCATGTCAGCCTCAGGATCCGGCCACTTTGGCGCACGCAGGAGGCTCAACCCGATCCGGGATTTCTCGACGTTGACTCCGTATTTACCGTCATTCAACAGAGCAGCACCGTAACCGAATTCGGATACATCTACCCACTTTTGGTGGGGAACCTCAAACCGGGCCTCGTCCCAGGAGGTGTTTGTGTGGCTCGGTCTCGTGAAGTGGCCATACTGGACATCGTAAGTTGCTTCATTGGCCCTGACGTTAACCGGGAAGTGGGTTTTCAACAAGACCTTTTCCTCGTGCCAATCTACTTCCGTGCTGAAATCAATTCTTTTAGAATCCCGGTAAATCTTGATTTTTTGCGTCAATCGGGAATCACCGTAATTTCTTTCCTGTTTTAGTACCCCTCTGACCGGTCCGGATTCCAGCGGCTGGTTGTCAACAGGAGGGGGCAGGGTTTCTTGGTTTTCGTAGATATCCTCTTCAAGCTCCCAGGCTTCGAACTCCGTGGGAATATCTCTATACGCGACGAGCTGGTTTGCTCGTCCGGTTACGACTTCCCTTCTCTCTTCTTTATCATAAATGGAAGTGATCTCTCCATTCCCATCGAGTTGAATTTTGATCTTCTCGTTTTCCAGCTTTTCCGGAGTTACTTCAATGTTATTTTCAACCGCTCCACTCCGGCTGGATATTTCAAAAGTCCTGCCACCGGTAGATGGAAGGTTTTTCGCCGAAAAGACCACCTTGCCGTCTGGGGTTAGTTGAGCGGGTGACTGATTACCCTCACTGTCAACTACCTCGACTTCCTTGCCGGGTGAATCCTCCGGATCTAGGCTCACTATCCTATCCATACGCCAGGGCAGAGAGTTGGAGACGAAAAATTTGGTCGAGTCGGAAGTGAGCGGGAGAATTGCATTCCTGGCCTCCTTCAAAAGCTCATTCGTGGTTTTTTCAACTTGTCCATAATCCCTCTCCGCGTCCGCGTAGACCTCTCTGACAGAACTACCGGGCAATATATCGTGAAACTGATTGAACAGATAATTCTTCCAGGCTTTTTCCAGCCGGTCCCCCGGGTAGTTGAAATCCTTCTTTCTAATTTTAGCCACGGCGGACCAGAAATCCGTTTCTCTCAAACCGAACTCCAGCTTCCTGTTATTTCGCTTTACCTCACTCTGAGTGGTGAAGGTACCGCGATGACGTTCGAGATATAACTCCCCGTACCAGTCCTCGAAATCGGACCTGTTTTCCTCCAGTCCCGCGAAAAACTCCTTCAACCGATCGAACTTCAGGTCCGGCAGGGCTTCAATTTCTTCAATTGTCCGAACTTCCTCTAACATGTCCCTGTCCGGCCCTCCCCCGCCGTCACCCCAGCCAATCAGGTAAGCAGCTTCGTCATGGGATTCACTTTCGAGATAATTTCTGGCGGATTTACTCACTTCCTCCACACCTTCGCCAATACTCATTCCATTATAGGTGTCAGCTGGCGGGAAATGTGCCAGGATTCTGGAACCGTCGATACCTTCCCAGTTGAAGCTATGATGGGGAAAGCGGTTTCTTTCGTTCCAGCTCAACTTATGAGTAAAAAAATAAGGACAATCTGCCGCTCTGGCTATTCCCGGTAATGCGGCGGAAAACCCAAACGCATCGGGCAGGAAGACAACCTCAGGGTCTACGTCGAAGTGGTCTCGAAAGTACCGCTTGCCGTACAGAAATTGTCGAGCCAATGGTTCCGCTCCGCTGAGATTGACGTCGCTCTCCACCCACATTCCTCCAACGGGCTCCCATTTTCCTTCCCCAGCGATTTCGGTAATTCTTTCAAAAAGTTCCGGATAATTGTGTCTAATGAACTCGTAGAGAGCAGGCTGGGAAAAGAGGAACTTGTATTCGGGAAACTCCCCAAGGAGCTTTAGAGCCGAGGACGAAGTTCTAGCACACTTTCTTATCGTCTCGCTCCAGGGCCACAACCAGGCAGCATCTATGTGCGCGTGGCCGACGACCGATAATTTGAAATTGGAGATCTCGGACGGAAGGTCCCGAAGGGGGGCGAGGATTTCTCTGGCTTCCCTGGCGCCGTCAATTAGTTCCCGTTCCGTCTCATAATCAAAAGGAAAAGATAGACTCGCCTCGTGGAGGACTTTTAGAATCTTTTTTTCGTTCACGCTTCCCGGATCCAGGTTCTTTCTCAGGTCATTAAAAACCTTAAATTCGCGGTAAAACTCTTCAACGGCTTTCCTTTTCGTAAATAATTCCGCCTTTTCTAGTCTGAACTCGTCCAGCTCCAGCCCACCCCAAAATAGAGTCGTTCCAACTTCTATCAAAAGGTCGAATTGCTTTCCGGCCTCAGCTTGATCCGTCAGTAGGAGGGTATCATGACCCTGATCGAAGGCCTTCCAGGGAGAATTGTCACGGTAACAGAGGGCTT
>CAZYPS010000170.1:0-2906 GCA_964649445.1 uncultured Thermotogae bacterium
CTAAGGGCTTCTTGCTCGTCTGGGCTTCGGGAAAGAATCGGCGAACTCCCGGAAATTGGGATTTTAAAAGACCTCTCAGGCTAAAGTTTGAGAGTGCTGGTTATAACGATGGTGATTTCGCCAGTATCCTAATTAACGCGGAAGAAAGGCTGGATTATCCAGTATTTACGGAAGGGAAACTCGCTAAACCCAATTTAACGGAGTTTAAGCGGCTGATTGTCAGGAATGCAGGTCAGGATGGATATGGCGATAGAGCCCGAATTTGCCAGATTGCGACCACAGTACCTGCGGGAACACATAATTGATTACTTTGGGCTCACGGAGCTACCAGCTGGAAGCGATCAAGTTGAGCCTTAATTCAGGCGTATATCTCTGTACTTGCCCGATTTCAATCCACACCTTATTTTGGTTGCAAATAAGTCCTAAATAGTATTCAATCTATTGGAGGTGTAATTCTATGGAAGAAGTCGTGGTCGATGCTGATGAAATGAACGATGGAGATATGAGAGAGGTCGAAGTCGATGACCATGAAGTTCTGCTCGTCCGGCTCGACGGAGAATTTTACGCCGTAGGGGGAGAGTGCACTCACTTCGGTGCACCGCTGGCAGACGGGGCGACACATAGAGGTAGAGTGCGCTGTCCCTGGCACCAGGCCTGCTTTGACGCGGTAAGCGGTAAACTTGAGGAACCGCCCGCGCTAGATGCACTCTCCCGGTTCGAG
This sequence comes from uncultured Thermotogae bacterium, assembly GCA_964649445.1. GTDB lineage: Bacteria > Bipolaricaulota > Bipolaricaulia > M55B111 > M55B111 > JAGXLP01. Next base: position 722 of record CAZYPS010000170.1, read on the forward strand.
GCTCGGGTCGAGGATGGCAAGGTGGTAGTGAAGGTCCCCGAGGACGCTACCAATGAGGCTCAACCTGAACTCGTGGAAAAAGACCTGAATCAGGACGATAGGACTTTCCTCATAGTTGGTGGAGGGGCTGCAAGCAGTACTGCGGCTGAGACTCTAAGACAAGCGGGCTTTCGGGGTGAAATCAATATAATTACCAGGGAGGAAAATCCCCCCTACGATAGAACTCAACTCAGCAAGTACCAGATGGCAAATAACAAAAATAGAGTACCGAACCTCCGAAATTCCAGGTTCTACGAAGAAGCCGGGGTGAAAATCACGAAGGGTAAAGAAGTAGTGAGCCTCGACGAAGAATCAAAAGATGTTTCTTTGGCCAGTGGAGAAAAGGTAAGTTACGACAAAGTTTTGCTCGCTCCGGGTGCCGAGCCGAACACGCTGGGAGTACCTGGTGAAGGCCTGGATAGCGTGTTCACGCTTAGGAGGCCAGAGGATCTAAAGCGGATAAATAAGAAAGCAGAGGATGCCTCAAAAATAGTCATAATCGGATCTAGCTTTATTGGAATGGAATCCGCTGCAAGTCTCAGGGATCGCGATCTCGACGTTACGGTGGTTTCGCTGACCTCTGTACCATTTGAGAGAGTGCTTGGAAAACGGATTGGAGAAGTCTATCAAAAGACACATTTCGATAACGGGGTCAATTTCGAAATGGAGTCCAAAGTAGATTCTTTTAAAGGTGACGGTGAGGTTCGGGAAGTCGAACTCGCAGATGGAAAGACTCTTTCGGCGGATATGGTTATCCTTGGAGTGGGGGTAAGTCCGGCAACTGGCTTTCTTGAAGGCTCGCTTGATTTGGATGACGACGGAGGGATTGCAGTCGATGAATATCTTAGCCGGACTGAGGAAATCTATGCTGCCGGTGACGTGGCAAGGTTCCCGGATTGGCGCACAGGTGAAAAAATGAGGGTCGAGCACTGGCGGTTAGCCCAGCAACACGGTAGAGTGGCTGCCAGCAATATGGCCGGTGAGCGAATCCCGTACCGCTCCCTCCCGCTGTTCTGGACCAATCAGTTCGATATTTATCTCCGTTACATTGGCTATACTTCGTCCTGGGACGATTTGATTATAACGGGAGATCTGGATCAGAAGAACTTCATAGGTTACTTCGTTAAAGATAGGACTGTAGCGGCGGCGGTCGGATCAAATGTCAACCAGAAGATGGCTGCTCTGGCCGAATTGATGCGCGAGGAGAAACTTCCCGCTCCTGGGGAAATTAAATCGGATCAGTTCGATCCAGTAGAATATTTGCGGGAGTACTGACAGCCCTCGTGAAGATAAATCGGTAGAAAGACACTGCGGGAACGGGCGAGGGAGTTCCCGTCGGACCTGTTCCCGCAAGACATTTTGCTCAAACGAGAAAGTTGTGAGTTCGGCGATTTTTTAGCCAGCCATAAAATAGTTTTATCTCAACAGATATGACGAAAAAGCAACGAAGAAGGCTTCTCCGATTGACAGCCTGCAGTCTAATATTTACTATTTAACACTATATTTACTTGGAGGCGTCAAAAAACGCAGACGAACTTTGTGGGTTTCCAGAAACATTAATATTTTTCATTCCCCTATTATCGGGAAATAACATCGGGGAGTGGCGCAGCTTGGCAGCGCGTCTGCTTTGGGAGCAGAAGGTCGCTGGTTCAAATCCAGTCTCCCCGACCAGCTACTTAAGTTAGCCATCCATCGGATTATCTAGGGCGGGCCCTCAACTCCACCTAGTAACTAGTCCACCGATTATTTCCACTTTTGTCAGAATTAACGACGTAAAACGATTATATTACGTCTTTCTGTCTGAAAAAGTTATTACATGTAGCGTTTGAATGCGAAGGGAGCGGAAAAGGTAAAAATCTATTTTTATCACTAATGTTAATACGGTTCTCTGTGAATCGACCTGTTTTTGGGTCTTTTGAATTCAACTACCAGGTGCACCAGTCAGGCTTGCCTGCACACTCTGTTCCTACCGTTCTCCTTTGCCTCGTAAAGGGCGGCATCAGCCCGTTTTAACAGTGATTCGCGATCGTCCCCAGTTTTTAGCTCGGAAACTCCCAGACTAGCCGAAATTCCCTCTGGCACGCTATCTAGTTCGAACTTGTTTATCTTTTTCCTTATTCTTTCCGCGTAATTTGCGGCTTTCTCG
>CAZYPS010000171.1:0-2885 GCA_964649445.1 uncultured Thermotogae bacterium
CCGCTCAAGGAGGTATAGCCGCGCCTCTGGGAAACCTGACGGAAAACAAGGATGACGACTGGAAGAAGCATTTCGAGGATACTATTGAAGGTGGAAGCCATCTCGTCGATAGAGATGCCTGTGAAATCCTGACTAAAAACGCGAGGCAAAACGTAATTGAACTAGAACACTTGGGGGTACCGTTTAGCCGAAGAGAAGACGGTTATCTGGACCAGAGGGCATTTGGGGGACATAGTCTCCCGAGAGCATTGTATGCTGCTGATCGGACCGGTCATGCGATACTTTACGCTCTCTACGGAGAAAACGTCAGGCGGGATACGACTTTTTACGACGAATATTTCGTTCTGGATCTGATTACGGAAAAAAGATCCGTTGACGGCTTCGTCGGATACGACGTAAAAATGGGCGAACTCGTCAGATTTAAGGGAAGTTCCGTAATCCTTGCCACAGGTGGTTGCGGTCAGGCTTATGAAACGACGAGCAGTGGAAGTGCAAGCACGGGAGACGGATTGGGTATGGCAATTCGAGCCGGGGTTCCGATCAAGGATCTCGAGTTTATCCAGTTCCACCCCACGGGATTGAAAGAGAAAGGCATTTTGGTTAGCGAGGCAGCCCGAGGAGAGGGGGGTCACCTTCTGAACAGGAAGGGTGAGCGGTTCATGGCTGACTACGAGCCCGGTTCCATGGAGCTAGCCCCCAGGGACGTAGTTGTACGGGCCATGCAGCGGGAAATAAATGCCGGCAGGGGAATAAACGGAGGGAACTACCTTCACCTGGACTTGACTCACTTTTCCAATGAGAAAATAAAGAAAAAGATTCCAACAATAAAAGAACTTGCCCAGGATTTTGCCAACGTTGATCCGGCCCATCGACCTATTCCGGTTCAGCCAACCGCTCATTACTGCATGGGGGGTATACCTACTGATATATCCGGTCGAGTTCAGGCGAAAAAAGAGGGTGAATTCTGGGACAACCTCTACGCTGCCGGTGAAGTTGCCTGTGTAAGTGTCCACGGTGCCAACAGGTTGGGGGCTAATTCCCTGCTTGAGACAGTTACTTTTGGTAAACGTGCGGGTAGTTCTGCTGCCCGGCGAGCCAAAAAAAGAGAAGTTGAAGGGGTTAACTCGGACCAGACATCCAGAGAGGAGTCGAAGTTTATCTCTTTGCAGGAGGGCAATGGGTCAATAAAAGCACACCAGTTAAGGAGACAACTGAAGGCAACTATGACTGAAAATGCAGGCGTTTTCCGGGATGGAGGGGGGCTAAAAGATGCTCTCGCTAAGATTAGAGATCTCAAAGAAAGCTATCACGAGGATCTTCATCTGGAAGACGACGGAAGAAAGTTCAATACGGAGCTCCGGTCCGCTCTGGAACTTGAAAATATCCTGGACTACTCGGAGTTCATCGTCCAGGCGGCAATTGCCAGGGAGGAGAGCCGGGGCGCCCATTTCAGGACGGATTTCCCGGACCGGGACGACGAAAATTGGTTGGTTCACAGCCTTTTAACGAGGACTTCATCGGGTGAGGTAGATGTTAGTTATGCTAAAGTAAGGGACGGAGATGGAGTCTCGAATTGACCAAGAGGAGTTAAACATGACATCAATTTTTTTCAAAGTTAACAGGTACGATCCGGAAAGCGAGAAAGGAAGTTATTACCAGAGGTTTCGTCTCGAACTGGAGGAGGAGGAGTTAGAGGGGTTGACCGTACTTGACTGTCTGATCAGGATAAAGGAGACCAGGGACGGAAGTCTTACGTTTAGACACTCCTGCGGTCACGGATCCTGTGGATCCTGTGCGGTTTTGATCAACGGGAATAATCGGCTGGCCTGCGAGACTTTTGTCTCTGATTTACTCGAAGGTGATGAGCCCGAAATCGAAGTTTCTCCCTTGCCCGGTTTTCCGATGGTAAAGGATCTCGTGGTAAATATGGAAGGCTTGTTTGACCACGACCGGGAAGTGAAGCCGTACTTGCTGGGGGAGCGAAAAACAGGTTCGGAAGAGGAAAATTTACAGACCCCGGAAGAGCTGGAGCGGATCAAAGAAGCAATGGACTGTATAATGTGTGGTGCCTGTACGGCTGCCTGTCCTACCTACTGGGACAACAAGAAATACCTCGGCCCGGCAGCGTTTGTCCGAGCATTTAGATGGCATCGCGATAGCAGAGAAGAGGACAACAGCGAGAGAATGGAAGTTCTCGATGACAAAAAGGGAGGAGTATGGGGCTGTAATAAGGTATTCAATTGTAACGAGGCCTGTCCAAAAGAGATCGATACGGTTGGAATTATTGAGACTCTAAAACGGGAAGCCCTGGGGTTTTAGGCCGGTGCCTAAACTGGGTCAATCAAACCAAAGTATTTTGTTTCGCTACCCTTAGGGTTAGGTTGTCGGCGAAAACCACTTAATTAAGGTGGTAATTTGTCGGTCGTTTATTACAATTGTTATTAGATTGTGAATTCGATAGTAATAAAACCTTAATTCACACTCCCTTCAGGAGGTTTTTTTAATAATGAAAACAAATGATACTGAAACGGCAAACCGATCCGGTGGGCTTAAGGTGGTTCTGTTTCTTGCCAGGGTATTAATGGGAGGAAGCTTGATTGGCCTGGGTTTACGACTCTTTGTCGGTGGGGGCTGGGGCGCCTGGAATACCATCGGAGTAGTTCTTCCTACCACTTACCCCAGGGGACCTATAGGAGAAATTTTTCTTGCTTTCTGGGGCAACCAGTTCGTAATCCAATTACTCATCTGGTCCTCCGTGCTTATCGGAATTGCTCTGGTTCTGGGAGCTGCCGTACGGCTTGCTTCCTACGGGGGAATTCTGATTATGTTGATGCTTTATTTAGCCGTAATTCCACCGGGTTCCGTCATATTAAACCAGCAGATAA
>CAZYPS010000172.1:0-2857 GCA_964649445.1 uncultured Thermotogae bacterium
GAGTTCTGCGTCGTTTTCATTCTAATCACCTTCCTCAGGCTTTTGGTTCAAAATTCGTACAAATACAAAATACTAAATTAGCATTGACTCTACTTATATACCGAAATCCATCCACTAAGTCCCCTGCCCCAGTGTTTCAACAGAATCTCCAAGGTAACCCTCGATATAAGTTTTTTGGATGATCACTATAATGGTAATTGTCAATGGGGTGGCGATTATTATCCCGGGGATACCGAGCAAGAGACCTATAATAACCTGGGATGTCAATAAGACGACGGGGGAAAGGGATACGGCTCTCTGCTGAATCAACGGGGTGACCAGATAGCCCCCTATTGCATGGACAATGACAAATATTATCGCGACCGGAATGACCAATACAGGGTCTTTGATAAACGCGACGAGAAAAGCGGGAACGACCGCGATCACCGGCCCGAGAAACGGAACGAAAGCCAGGAGCCCCGCCAGTAAACCAAGCGCAAGTGAATTGGGTATTCCCGCAGCTATCAAGCCGGCTGTCGTCAAAATTCCTACAATGGCCATTACTATGGCACGACCTATAAGCCACTTTTGGAGAGCCAGACCGATCGAGTTAAGGGTTTCCCGTAGTTCACTCCTCCTTCCCGGCGGAAACAGCTTCAATAATCCTTCCACGTACAACTCCGGGTTTATTGAAATATAAATTCCTGCAACTATTACAAAGGCAACGGAAACTACGACCCCTACAGTTTCCGAGAAAAACCCTGTTAAATTACCCACTATCCCGCTGTCCAGGGACCATAGCTTGTCTGTCCTTTGAGTAAGCGAGATCAAGGATTGTCCCCAACCGGTACCTCGCAAGGTTTCGCCCAAATCTTTCTGCGCCTGCGGCAACTTTTCTCGAATGACCGATACTTCCCTGGCAACACGGTTTCCCATGAACCAGCCTCCCAGCACGGAAACCGACAATAAGATTACCATCACACCTACTACTGCAACTCTATAAGAGACGTCAACTTTCTGTCTGACCAGTTCCGCTAATCCGTTGAGAAATACGGAGAAGAGAATTCCGGCATAGAGCATAACTAGGACGTGGACGATCGGGCTTGCCAGGGTAAAAAGCAGTGCAAGCGCGGCCAACGTCCCAAACGTAATGACAGACCGCTTGAGGGATCTAACCTCGTCCAGGAAATCGTCGTCCACCTGTATCACTCATCCCATCGCTCTTTCAATTCTTCGCCTTAATGCCCCTGCCGGTAAACCCGCGATAAACTGTCTCGATCAGGAACGAACCGCCAATCATCCCTATTAATACTAGAATGTCCCAGAGCTCACTTGCTCCGTGCCAGACGAGAGACGCAAAAGCCAGCGAGCAGACCACGGCACCAGCCCCGGACAACCAGCGAATACTATTAGTTTTTTCGTTGAGTCTGAAGTTGGCGACGTTGACGGCCGCAAATATTAAAAGAAATCCGGCACTACCCATAACGGAGATACTGGATATATCGAGCGTGTTGGCTACCAACAGGCCGAGTCCCGCCGTTAGAAAAAGCCCCTCCAGTGGTTGATCCCAGATCTTCTTCTCCAGCAGTTTCGGGAGTTCACCTTCTTTTGCAATTATGTAGCTGACTCGCGAAGTCGAGTAAAGAGTGGCGTTGATCGCAGAACTGGTAGAGAGCAATGCTGCGATCGCAATTATCACGAATCCAAGCTGGCCCATTACCGGCTCCGCCGCAGCAGCAAGTGCGTAGTCTTTTGCGCTTACTATCTCGCTTACAGGAAGATTTGCTACGGTGATGAACGATATAGCAATGTAAAGCAAAACCGTGAACCCAACAGCCGAGAAGAAGGCCCTGGGGAGGTTCCTGTCGGCGTTTCTGACGTCCTCAGCTGCGTTTGCCATCAGTTCAAAACCCTCATAACCAAGGAATATTATCATTCCTCCGGCTAGAAGGCTCGGTAAGCTCGACCAGTTCGCCGGCGCCAATCTGGCAAAATCTACGTTTATCGCACCTACTCCGACGAATCCTATCAAAATCGTCAACTTTATCCCCACTATGAACTCTTCCGCCTCCCCGACCAGTTTCGAGCCCAGACTGTTCAGAACCGTGAAGAGGATCATTACCAGGGAAATAAACACGTGCCTTAATATTGGTTGAGACGCCTCTGGAAAGAAACTGGCAGCGTAACCACCAAAGGCGTAGGAATAGAGAGCAAGCATTATGACGTAACTAATCCACAGCAGAACGTTCAAACCACCAGTAAATATTCCCTCCCCGAAACCTTTAACGAGGAACTCGACAGTTCCACCTTCACTCGGAAACGTCACTGATAATCTGGCGTAAGAGTAAGAGGTGAGGAGGGCGACCATTCCAGCTATAGCAAATGCAATCGGGGTTCCACCACGACCCAGTTTAACGGCCAGACCGAGAACCGCGAAGATCCCACCACCGACCATGCCTCCAATTCCAATAGCCGTGACCGAAAGGAAGCTTAGCGAGTTTTCTCCACCACTCGAAGAATCCGACATCTAGTCATCACCTTTTGGTAAAATTTTTAAACGCCCGAAGTAAAGTCCGTTGCTGTCAGGTAACCCTCTATGGCTTATTCGATCAGTTTCTTTTTTATCGATTCTTTCACACCTGCGAAGTCGGAATCGTTTTTGGAAAAGGAATTTTTCGAACCCCTTATTTCTCCTTTGAACTTTTCCGGTTCCATCACCTTTATTCCGTTACTGTTCCTCAGAAACGAGCTTCCCACTACATTCAGAACTGATGCCTTACGGAGGGATATCCCGGTTACGTTTTTCACAATGTTGCTATCGACAACTTCAACCCGAGAGGACGAATACAGAGCCACTCCGTCTCCCTCGTTGTCGGTC
>CAZYPS010000173.1:0-2810 GCA_964649445.1 uncultured Thermotogae bacterium
GGCGAAAGTATATCAGGAAGGCGAGCAGGATTACAACGAATGGGTTATAAAAGGAGAACCGGACATCCATATGCGAAACGAAAATCCGCCAACTCTTCTCGGAACAAGCACCCAGATTGTCAACCGGATTCCGGACGTAATCAATGCCAAACCCGGTTACGTAACAATCGATCAGTTACCCATGCTTAAATGTAAAATCCGTTCGTTGGAGCACTATCTCGAATAGGCGAGTGCCAATCCATATTAGATATCTCCGAAGACATTCATGACGGATCGTGCGGGGGGAGGAGTGGTAGCCTCGGACTTTGCGCGTTAAATTTGCGTTACCATGGCAATAGTGGGAGAAAATGGCGAAGAAACACCTTTTTGGGGACGCCGAGGAGCAATCTACACCCGATCGCCCCGATGAACCCACCCGAGAACGCCGCAAGTCGTTTGGCCAGCCGCGAGCGGAGAGTTGAAGTGTCAACCGCTGGCGTGTTCAGAGGGCTTGTGTGACTGATTCGCTTTGAGGGCAGTTATTCGTTCCGCAAGCACGAACGCCTCCCCCGGGATCACGAAACCCATCCGTATCTTGCGGTCCTTTAGCACCGATCGTCCGGACCGGCACCGGGCGATTGATACCCCCAAGGTTCCCTACGAGGTTTTGGTTTCCTTATCTCCGTCTCAGAGACTCCCGACAGCCAGTAGTCCATGTCCAGCCAGAGCTCACGCTTTAGCGACCGAGGAGAACTTTACAATACCCCCCATCCTTTTGCTTGATCGCAGAGCCATCGATGAGGCCGTGGAGCTTCAGGAACGTTTCGGTCGAATGCCATACAAGCTGAACTCCAGCTATAACTTCCCCAAACTATACTGGTTGTCGAAATACGACGTGGGGGTCCTGGAAAAGAGCCGGACTAACCTGGATCAAATTCACCCAAAGTCTCCACTGTACGACACCGCACAGCAGAGGATCGGTAATTTGATTGATAAATATGATCTAAAATACGGGTTATCAGACTTTAGCTACGTCGAGAAGAGAGGAGATTTCCAACTAGCAAGGATCACACAGTCAATAAAGAAGATTTCCGGACCCAAATTTCGAGATAGAATACTAGATGGAATCTGGACTTTCCGCAAATCCGGAGAAAGTTGGAAATTGTGGTTCCAGGCAACATTGAAGAAATCTTTTTTATAAGACAGCTAATATTAAATGATAAAGCCGTTATTAGCTCAATCCTTTTTCGCAATGGTACAGGTCATATTGGCCAAATAAGACAAGCTAAACTGTTTTACCGCTTAGATCACAAAAGTTGCCCTCAAGAGAATTCTACAACAGACTGCCCACGTTTACCTGCCATAAGGTGGTGGCTTTCGCCTCACCTTCCTAAAAAGATATCCCTTGTATTGTAATGTTGGTCAGGTTAACATACTGACGGTCAGTATTATACCGACTGTCAGTCAGGAGGGGTTATGAACAGAAGCAGGGATACGGAGACGAGAAGAGATGAGTTGCTGAGGGCTGCAGGTGATCTATTCCTGGAAAATGGTTACAGGGAAACTTCCGTCAATTCCATCGTCGAGTCCATCGGTGCGTCCAAAGGAACGTTTTACTATTACTTCGACTCCAAGGAGGACGTGCTGGATGGATTAGTTGAAGAGGTAAGCGAGCCTATCTACGAAAAGATAGACGAGATAATCGAGAAAAATTCACTTAATGCAATCGAAAAACTCAACCGGATCTTCTCGACTTCGAGCCGTCTGAAGTTGAACAACAAAGAGGACCTTCGAAAAATCTTCCACCTGATGTACAGGCCGGAAAACCTTCGGCTTAGGGACAAGATACAGAAACAGTCGGTAGAGCGGTCAGCTCCTAAAGTTGCTAAAGTTTTGAAACAGGGAATGGAGGAAGGCACGTTTGATACCGAATTACCTGACGAAGCCAGTCGGCTTATTCTTCATATGGGAACAAAACTGCAGGAAGAAATATCCGAACTGTTACTGGATGATGAGGCCAAGATTGAGGCGAAAAAATTTACCAGTAAATACAGAGCCTATGAGAATGCCATAGAGCGGGTTTTAGGTGCCCCGGAGGGGTCGATAGAGCTTATGGAAGAGGCGGATCTTGAGAGATTCCTGACCTATTTCGCCTGTGGTAATTCAGTGGAGGATTCGTGATGAACGAAACTGTTTTGAAAATCGCAGTAAACTGAGGAGGGGACGATGAGCCAGCCGATAATTGAAGCTAGAGGTTTGACCAAGTTTTACGGGAAACACAGGGGAATAATTGACCTGGATTTTGAAGTTAGTGAGGGAGAGGTTTTCGGCTACCTCGGTCCGAACGGTGCCGGCAAAACTACAACCATCCGGTCGTTATTGGATTTGATTCGGCCTACGGATGGCGAGGCAAAGATATTCGGAAAAGACGTTAGGCTAGACGGAGAAGAGATCAGAGCTGATATTGGATATTTACCCGGGGAACTGGCGCTGTTTGGTGATATGACCGGAGAAGAGACACTTAAGTATCTCGGCAATGTCAGGGGTGGTTTGAACTGGAATTACGTCGAAGAACTTGCCGATCGACTGGAGGCAGATCTAAGCAAAACGGTCGCCGACCTGTCATCCGGTAATAAACAGAAACTGGGCCTGATACAGGCCTTCATGAATAAGCCTAGTTTGTTGATACTGGACGAGCCGACCAACGGTCTGGATCCGCTGATGCAACAGGAATTCTTCCGGCTGATTGAGGAGGCGAGGGCTAACGGACAAACGGTCTTCGCTTCGTCTCACATACTCCCCGTAGTTGAACGGATCTGTGACAGGGTGGC
>CAZYPS010000174.1:0-2749 GCA_964649445.1 uncultured Thermotogae bacterium
CACCTCCTATATTTGTCTTTATTCCAGGATAACCGTAAAACTTTGAGAGTTATTTGCAACTAACGGGAGGAGCGAAAAATGGTATAAGTTAAGACTTACGTGCAGGCTATCCCGGATTTCACTTATAATGAACAATCGAGTAGGACACTCTAAAAGTGTAAATTTCTGTCGAAAAATCGAAAATGGGAGTTTTTATAAATGAGGTTACAACTGAGCGAAGACGAGCTCGCTGAACACAGAAAAACTATTCGCGAGAAAATGGTCGAAAAGGAGGTCGACGCTCTCTGCCTCTTTAGCCCGCGAGGCGTCTTTTATTTGACAGGACTCTATCTTATCCAGACGGAGCGTCCGGTCGGATTAATTTACGACGGCAAAACACTCATGGCTTTTGTCCCGACCCTCGAGGTCGAACACGTCGAAAAGTTAGGTGGAGTCGACGAGATAATAAGTTACGAGGAATACCCGGGAGAAAAGCACCCAATGAAGATACTCGCCGAAACGATCGAAAACCTCCCCATCGATAAACTGGGCGTGGATAGTGATGGTTACCCGGGTGGCTACGGTTATGAGGGTCCGGCTCTTTCCGAAACTCTGGACCTGGAGGTCAAAGAATACCCGAAGTTGGTCGAAAAAGAAATGCAGGTAAAAAGCGAGGAAGAGCTCGACCTTATTCAGGAAAGCTGTCGCTGGGGTAATCTTGCCCACCGCCACCTCCAGGACTACACCGAACCGGGGAAGACTGAAAACGATGTCTCGACGATGGCATCACTGGACGCTTCTCGGGCGATGCTGGCTACGCTTGGTGAAGATTACTATTCTCCAAAAGGTTCTACCACACCCGCTTCTGCAGGTTTCAGGGGGCAAATCGGAAAGGGGAGTGCCATTCCGCACGCCTTGACGACCAACGAAACTATAACCGAAGGAGATGTATTGGTTACCGGTGCATCCGCAAACGTAGGAGGATACGTCAGCGAATTGGAGCGAACGATGATAGTAGGAGATCCGACTGAAAAACAGGTAAAATACTTCGAGTTAATGGTCCAGGCAGGAGAGTTAGCAATTGAGGCGATCGACCCCGGGGAAAGCTTTTCGGAAGTAGACAAAGCGGTAATGGCATTTTACAGGGAAAACGATCTGGAGAATTATTGGCGCCACCATACGGGTCATTCTATTGGGTTTGCCGGCCACGAAGCACCCTACCTTGACTCTGGCGACGATAGAGTTCTGGAGCCGGGAATGGTCGTAACCGTGGAACCGGGGATCTACGTACCTGATTTCGCCGGTTTTAGACATTCCGACACGGTATTAGTCACGAAAGAGGGCGCCGAACTCCTTACCTATTACCCCAGAGACCTGGAAAGTTTAACCATTACCGTGAGTTAACGGTTGTCTTTCTGGTGAACGCTTTCCCAATGTGACTTGACAACAAAAATAACTGAGCTTTTTTCAATTATTCCGGAAGATTAAACCCAGGCCTCGAGTAGATTTAAAAGACGGTCTCGATTAAGATCAATTCGGGAAGAACAGCAACTCTGATTATTAAAGACAGGAAATGGGGTAATCAAAACATAGAACTGAAAAACCGAGGAAGGTGAGTTATCACGTTGACTGACACCGAAAAACTAAAAGGAGTCCTCGTCACCGGTTCATCCAGAGGCATAGGATACGAACTGGCCCGTCTTGCCGCGGATGACGGTTATAATCCGGTCTTAGTGAGCAGAACCGAGGAAGACTTATTAGAGGCAAAAGTCTCACTCGAGGAAGAGTTCGACGTCCAGGGAACGATCATACCAGGAGACCTCAGTGAACCCGATACACCGAAAAGAATTTTTGAAAAGATTGAAAGTTCAAACTATCGGATAGATTTATTATTCAATAACGCCGGTCGAGGCCAGATGGGAGAATTCACCGAGACGGACTGGGAGACGGACCGGGAAATGATGCACCTAAACATGGACTCCGTAATCCATTTGACGAAGCTGTTTCTTCCTGCAATGAGGGAAAGAGGCGAGGGCGGGATAATTAACGTTGCTTCTCTTGCCGCATTTCAGCCAGGACCGCTCATGTCCCTGTACCACGCTTCCAAAGCATTCGTCCAGTCGTTTTCCGAGGCACTTGCCGAAGAGGTCAAAAGTCAGGGCATAACCGTCACTGCACTCTCTCCCGGACCGGTTGATACTGGATTTACCATAAAAGGTAACACCCCGCCTCCGGTAGAATCGAACAGATCAATATCGCTCGACCCTGAATACGTAGCCAGAGCCGGTTATCAGGGATTAAAAGAGGGAAAGAGAATCGTAATACCGGGGAGGCTTACTTCGATAGCACCACAGCTGATCCGATTTCTACCTCGGAAAATAGTCGCGAAAATCGTCAAAAAAATAAACGAGTATCGGCTGGAGTAAAGGACTTAAAACCTGAGATTACTAATCCTTCAGTACCTTTTCGATAAATTCTTCTACGATATCAGGGGGAAATCGTCTACCCGCACCCTTCCTCAACTCTTTGATTGCTTCATTACTGGATAGCCGGTTAGAAGGACGATAATGTTCACCGGTTAGAAATTCGTAGACATTTACTACTGAAAGGATTCGGGCAAGATAGGGGATCTCTTCTCCTTTTACACCCCGGGGGTAACCACTGCCGTCCCATCTCTCGTGATGATGGAGGACGATCCTGGCGACGTCGCTCATGCCCGGTAGCTCTTTCAGTATTTGGTAACCGGTCTCGACATGGGCTGCCAGTTCCT
>CAZYPS010000175.1:0-2704 GCA_964649445.1 uncultured Thermotogae bacterium
GATGTTGACGCTAGCAGTTAGTTTCCTGTTCGCGCCGGAATTGATGACCAGCTTGACGGGATCGCTAATCGTCTTCGGGGGTGCAATTATAGGTTCACTAACCCTGGTCCTGATTCGGAAGGTAATTCTTCCATCGTTATTTGGAATCGAGATATAATATTTGAAGGTATTTTAAGGTAAATGTTCAACCAGACGTGTTTTTTTTGGACACTAACCATAACCTGAAGGACTTTTTAACGTAGAATTTGTAAAATTTTCACCCGGAGAGAGCTTCCTCAAGAGCTTCTAAAGACATAGAAACGCACCGTTCTCTCATCTTGGCCGGATTCCCCATATTATCGAGAAGATCCTCCAGGGACAATTTCATAGCATCTCCGATATTTAATCCTTTTATCATCTGAGTTAATATCGAGGCAGCACCAATACTCAACACACAGCCGTGACCGTCAAATTTTACTTTACTTATTTTGTCCCCGTTAAGTTTCACCTGAAGAGTTATTCGGTCACCACAGTTGGGATTTTCCTTTGTCACACTAAAATCGGGATCGCTTAATGTTCCTTTGTTATGTGGGTTCTGGTAATGATGCAATACGTCTTGGTTATAAATCTTTGGTTTATCCTTCATTTTCACCACCCAGTATTTTTTTTGCCTCTTTTAGGGAGTCGATAAATCTGACAACGTCCTCGGAGGCATTGTAGACGTAAAAACTCGCACGGGCCGAAGAATTTAAGCCCAGAGCTTCGTGCAGAGGTTGAGCACAATGAAGACCTGCCCGTATTGCGATATTGTCGAGTGAATCAAGCGCAGTCGCCAGATCGTGCGGATGAACTCCTTCCAGATTAAACGAGACGAGTCCACCACGACGCTCACCTTCTTCCGGTCCGTAAATCTCGACATAGGGGAGCTTTGATAGCTTATTTAAAGTCTTCTGGACCAGGCGATCCACGTGATCTTTGATCTCTGACATTCCCAGTTCTTCAAGGTAATCCAGAGCGGCCCCAAAGGCAATTATCTGAGCAATCGGTGGTGTTCCCGGTTCAAACTTCTCAGGAGGATCGTTGAATTTGACCTTTTTCCGGGTGACGTTCAGGACCATCTCTCCACCTCCGAACGGAGGTGGCATCCGACGAAGTAACTTCTCCTTGCCGTAAAGTACCCCCAGTCCGGTCGGACCTAACATCTTGTGCGCTGAAAACGTCATAAAATCCACGTCGAATTCCGAAAGGTCAAACGGTCTGTGGGATAACCACTGGGCTCCGTCAAGAATAACAAGGGCATCGTTCTCGTGAGCCAGATTGGTCAGTTTCCCCACCGGAGCAACAGTCCCTACGACATTTGAAATCCCGGGAAATGCTACTGCCGCAGTATCGTCAGTGAGTTTACTTTTATAATCCTCGACGTCCAGCTTTCCCTCTTCAGTTACGTCGACGTATTCAAGTTGAAATTTTTCCGAACCTTCAACCATGAACTTCCAGGGTAAGATATTACTATGGTGGTCCATCTCGGTTACCAGGATTTTCCCTTCCATCTCGGACCAGTGATGAAATGAATAGGAAAGTATATTTACCCCTTCCGTAGAGTTCCTGGTAAAAACGACTTCCCGGGACGAATCCGCACCTATGAAATCCGCCACCTTATCGCGGGAATTTTCGTACCTGATGGTAGTCTTATCTGCCAGTTGATAAATCCCCCTGTGGACACTTGCACCAAGGTTTTCATAATAATCCTGCAAGGTCCGAATTACGGGATCGGGAGTAAGTGTAGTGGCTGCATTATCCAGATAAATTATGTCCCGGTTTTTCAGTACGGGAAAATCTCGCTTGACGTCTTTTAAGTTAAACATTGTTTATTGCGCTAACGCTGAAATGAGAAAACACATCCTGAACTTCAGAATTGTTATATCAGGATGCTTTTTTAATATCATAAATGAATAGAAATGTAAATGCCAGAACGGTAAATCCGTGATCGGATTAATTCAAGTTTTTGAGCTCTCAAGGAGCTTCATGTCCCTGATTCCGTTTAACCTAGAGCGACGTCAAGAGACATCATTATAGTGAATCCCACCATAACTCCCATTGTAGCAATATCCGCATTTCCTTCGACCTGAGCTTCAGGTACCAGTTCCTCAACCACAACGAATATCATCGCTCCCGCTGCAAAAGCAAGTGCGTAAGGCAAAAGAGGTCTAACTACTATTACTGCTATCGCCCCCAGGAAACCCGCTGCTGGCTCTACTACCCCCGAAAGCTGTCCGTACCAGAAACTACGCCGGCGAGAAAACCCTTCTCTTCGTAGCGGCACCGAAACCGAGGTACCTTCCGGGAAGTTTTGAATGCCTATTCCGAGCGCAAGAGCCATAGCACCACCTAAAGTTGCTGTAGGTAAATCAGCAGCCAGTGCACCGAAAGCCACGCCCACTGCCAGCCCTTCTGGAATATTGTGAATCGTTATAGCCAGAATTAATAATACACTTCTGTGGAGGCTGGTTTTTACACCTTCTGCATCCTCCATGGGGTAGCCAAGGTGAAGATGAGGCAAATACATATCGATAATTCTGAGAAATATCCCTCCAAGCAGAAACCCAACCGCCGCCGGAATAAAGGCGGGAACCACCGAATCAGCAGCCATCTCTATTGCTGGAGCGAGCAATGACCAGTAGCTGGCTGCTATCATAACTCCGGCCGCAAATCCAAGCATAAAGTC
>CAZYPS010000176.1:0-2598 GCA_964649445.1 uncultured Thermotogae bacterium
GGAGCCCGCCCTGCTCCTGTTGGAAAGGTTCAAGAGACTATTAATGATAGAAAAGAACTTTGGTCACATAGGTGAAAGAAGTGAGATATAATGATTTCTCCTGTCCTTTACGTTGCTTCCGGCGGTGGTGAAAGAACTGATAAGGGGTATTGTTTAACGGACCCTGTCAAAATAATTAACCAATCGGTATACTAAATTTCAAAAGGGGAGTGGTTATTTATGAATAATTACGAAGCCAGAATTGAAGAACTGGGCATCAAAATTCCCGAGCCGCCCGAACCGGTAGGTTCTTATATACCCGCGAGGAGAGCCGGAAACCTGGTCTTCTGTTCCGGACAGGGACCCAAGAAGGGCGACGAATTCGTTCATCTGGGCAAAGTTGGATCGGACCTGACAGTGGAGGAAGGCTACGAAGCAGCCAGGGTAAGCGCCTTAAACTGCCTGGCCGAAATCAAGTCGGAAATAGGTTCTCTTAACAAAATCGATCAAATCGTGAAGGTCCGGGGTTTTGTCAGCAGCGCACCCGGGTTCGGGAGACAACCGGACGTAGTAAACGGAGCATCGGAACTTCTCCAGGAGATTTTCGGCGAAAACGGCAAGCACGCTCGTGCAGCTCTGGGAACGTCCGAACTGCCCGGCAATATTCCTATAGAAGTTGAGATGATAGTTAGCATAGAATAACCCAAAAAAGAACCGTCTCCGTGAGTTTTAAGGAAATTAAAATAAAATTAGAGCGAGCTTATCGTGAAAGAGGGTGATCAATTTATTATATGGTACTCGACGCTGAATCGGGCAATAAAACCAAAAATCTTCACCCTCGTTCTCTCTTTCCCTCATCAGAGGGAAACGAAAAGTATTTATCAAAAATTACCAAAAATAAAAGGGCAGCCGGTCGCCCCAGCTGCCCTTTTCTCGAAGTAGCCAGTTTTTACATACCCTCTTCCTGAATCCGTCCTGCCGATTCGCAGTACTCTTCTCCAATTGTTCCGTGTTCCTCCAACCATTCTATAAGCGTTGAAGACCGTTTTATGTAAGTGTTTCGGAAGTCCTCGACGGGGAAGCCGAAGTACTTGTCCTCTGCCTGGCCAACGACGTAATTATTAGTTGTAATCGAGTAAGTTGCGTCGGGATCGTAGGGTTCGCCGTGGACCATGATCTCCTGGACTCTTTCGCCTTCCGGCATGTCAGGGTCGTAAGTGAAGTTTACCCCTGAGATCTCAAGCCGGTCATCTCCGCGCTCGAGCCCCGTCTCAAATATCTGTTTCAGTTTTCTACCTTCCAGTTCGAACGTAACCAGAGTGTTCCCGAACGGGGCGACTTCGTTTATTATTCTTTTTGTTATGTCGCCTTCAGGAATGTCTCGTCGGATACCGCCGGAGTTTTCGAAAGCAATATCCGTACCGGTCTTCCAGCGCATCACGTCCGTCTCCCAGTCTCCGAGGTTACTCTCTTCCGTGTTATTGGGTGCCAACCTACAGGCAGTCCTGCCCACGACCATGTCTAGCTGGGCGCTGACCATTTGTTTGAATTTATCGACCAGCGACGCTACTACCGGATCCGGGGAAATGTTTTCCGTGCTCAGTTCGTGTATTCCTGTCTCTACCTGATTTATCATTCCATCTTCTACATCCAGCGTCAGATAGCCGAGACTCGAGTTTCCTTCGTTCGTATTGTGAACCACCCGGTTATCTTCTGTTACGTACGTATTTTCCGGGTGAGAAGCGGACAGCACTACGTCCACGGATTCAACCTCTTCGAGGATCTCCATACTTTCGTCCCAGCCCATCTGAGCCAGTACTACTACCAGATCGACCCGATCCTCCAGAAAGTCGGCGTAAGGCTTTACTGCCTCTTCTACGGGTAAAACGTTCAGGCCTTCCGTGGCTTCCCGGAGAATTTCTTGCTTGAAAATCGCTTCCATCGACCCTAGAACACCGACTTCCACCCCGTCCTTTTCGACTATCGTGTAGGGTTGACCGGCAAAAAGTTCTCCACTGTCTACGTGCACTATGTTTGTGTGAACCGTTGGGAACTTTGCCACCTGCGTTAGAGCCATCGCGTTTTCCTGTCCGAGGTCGAAGGCATGGTTTCCGTAAGTCCAGGCATCGTAGCCGGTGAAGTTCATCAATTCAAACATTGCTCCGCCTTTAGCCCCGTGGAAGGAAATTTGCGTTAGAGGAGTCCCGGTCATGACGTCTCCAGCGTCAAACAGAAAGACGGGACCGTCGGATTCGGATTTAGCCTGGGAGACGTAGTGAGAGATGGCTTTAAATCCGCCTACGCCCTCTTCGGCGAGATACTTTCCGTGAATGTCATTAGTGTGGAGGATGGTGAGTTCTTCCGCACTAACTCCGAGGGTAAGGATTAACACAAAACTGAGACCTAAAATAAGGACTTTACTCCTTCTTTTTAACATTGTAACCCTCCTTGCGGAAATCTGAGTTGTGGTGGCAGGAACTTATTTGGAGAAAGATCAAACCTTTTTAAATTGAGTTATAATTTTATCACCCCGTTTGGAAGTTTTTATATGTCAGCGATGATTTTTCCGTGGTTAATTTTAAACCAGAAATTTACCCTATTCAAAATAGTTATAGATTA
>CAZYPS010000177.1:0-244 GCA_964649445.1 uncultured Thermotogae bacterium
AGACTGGTTTCGGTTTCTATCTTGATTGTTAAAAAGTTTTCCGGTTCCCAGGTTAGTTCGCTAGCCATTTCGTCCAGGTTGAAGAGGTTGTTACCTCCGATTTCAAACTCGAATTCGACTTCCAGGTTCTCGTGGTCTCTCTCCAGGGTTATCTCGGATTCTCCCGACTCGAAATCGTTTGAAATCTCCAGATCCCACTCTGTAAATTTTAGGTCGTCTAAACTTGCTTCAACCAGTTCCAGTT
>CAZYPS010000177.1:254-2549 GCA_964649445.1 uncultured Thermotogae bacterium
GGGACAATTCGCCGAATTCGAGTTCGAATTCCGGTTCGAACTCCAGAAAATTATCTGAAATCTCCCAGCTTACCGAACCTTCCAGGTTCAACTCCGAGTTTTTGGATAAAGAATCCGCTCTCTCGAAATCTAACTCGACTTCTTCCAGTTTTTTCTTCTCGAACGAGAATTCCGTATCGAAGATGTAGAATTTGGTCTCTAATCCGGAGAGGTCTATTCCTGTTTCCGTGGGGACCGGATTTAATTTTCGTTCGTTATCTAAGTACTCTCCCTCGATTTCTATTGACAGTCGGTCCGTTAGCTCTCGGTTTATTGTTAAAACTACCTCCGTGTCCCCGGCCTCATACGGGTAATCCGATTCGTACTCAAACTCCAGTTCTGTATTCGGTTCAAGCTGGAGATCTCCGGTAAGTTCATAAGACTCCAGATCGGATTTCTGGGGGTCGAAGCTCAGCGTGCATTCTGTTTCGATTGAATCTCTTTTGAGACCAAGTACAAATTCTTCTCCGGTGAGTCCTTCCATATCGAACTCGGAGGAAGTTTCGAATTCGAATATTTGAGTTTCGAAGAAGACCGCGACTGCAGAGTCGTGGTCGGAAATAATGCCCGGTTCGTCTGGTACAAAAGCAACTTCGCTTTCCAGTTCTACGGACAGAGGATAGTCGGCAGCACTGGAAATACCGGCGGGAAAGAAAACCATCAGGAAAAAGCCAGTAATGATTGAAACCAGAATTACAAAATAGGTTTGTGATCTCAGTGTATATGTCATCTCGGGACCTCCTAGTTTACGATATCGAGATTCAGAGTATAGTGGTGTATAAAAAGTGGTTAACTAAAATGCCTCCTGATAATAGGTAATACCTGGCTATTGTCAGGAGGCTGGAAAACCTTGTTTATAATTGGTCGGTCCAGCTGACTTAAATGTTTCGTAATCAGTTTTTAGGAACTATCTCCCTCCTCTTCGTGATTTTTAATAAGTTTCTCAGCTAACTGGGCCAACTTCAAGAACGCAATTAATGCTCCAATGCCTGCTAAAAGCCCACCCAGGCCAAATAATAACTCGCCTAGAGAAAATTCCATTTTTTACCGCCTTCTTTGATCGAATGCTGTCCAATAAGTTCCGGACTTAGTTTCGGAAATACCCCCCTAGTTTTATCAGCCGAATAAATATTGCAACGATGCCTATGGATAAACTAAGAAAACTTAGAGCCTGAAGTAGTTGATCTGAAAAAGTCAATTCTTCACCTCCCGGGGGTTAGAGTGATGAGATCAATCAATATTTCCTACATCTTTTCAAGATATGCACCCAGCCGAATTAATAAGATTGTAACACCTACTGATACCAATAGATATCCGACCGATTCTAAGATTTCTACCATTTTCTTCACCTCCTTAGAATAGTCTTCACTTGCACAATATATTCGGAAAGTGTCTAACGCAATCCCGCCTGTTTTGTTTTTAAGTGAAATTCGTTACTTGGGAGGATACCGGATTATACCCGGCTGACTCTGGTACTGGACTGGTCCCTGCTTTTATTGGTTTAGAGTTTAAAAATTTTATCCTGGATGGAATATTCTAGTTTATGGTTCAGGGTATTGTTCCAGTTTGACTCTCTTCAATAAAAAGAAGCAACCAATATCGAAACTACCCGGGAGTGTTTAAGAAAGGTAGGCAAGTTCGACCGGAGGGGAGGTCGAACTTGCCTGAATGCTCCGCCGAGGGGGTGTGAGCATTTTGTTATTTTCGCTATTTTCTATCTCTGGTAAACAATCTGCATTATAATATCATAATCTAATAAAACTGTCAAGGTCAGTTCCGTATCAGTTCAACAAATATAACCCGCCTTCCTTTGAGGGTTGGATTTTTTTAATCAAGTCGCCAGCAAAGTAATTTTCAATATTAACTGGATTGAGTTAGAATTTTTCCGGTGATCAGTATGAGGAAAGACTTTATGGTAATAATTCCAGTGATTTTAGGTTTGTTTTTAATTGGCTTTTTTGCTACAGCAGATGATGGTCCAGGTAATCAAGATGAAGTCCCGGTGAGCGATTCTTACCCTAAATACGGGTTTGGTTCCCAGTTCGTTTATCCTTCCGGAGGTCTTAGTTCCAGGTTCTGGGTTACTCCGAGATTGGGTGGTGAGGCCAACGCAATACTGTGGTCGAATCGATCCTCTGGCGTAAGTGGAACAATATCCGTTCGAGTTCTGTCAAAACTGTCGGACGGGGAGATTGTCGATTTCTACGTCGCAGGTGGCGGTGCTTACAATTTTGGGTACGGTGCCTCTGATATCTC
>CAZYPS010000178.1:0-2536 GCA_964649445.1 uncultured Thermotogae bacterium
AGGATACCAGGTTTTGCCCTTTTTAGCCTCCTTTGGGTTTTTTCTGGTATCTTATTTTCAGGGTTTTAAGTAAATCGAGGGGGCAAGTCCACCCTCTTGCCCCCTCATTTGGATTTAAAAAACTTGCCCTGTCCAGCCTACTTAAGTGCCTTCAGTTCGGAGCTCTTTGAAAGTAAGCTTTACGATCGTGAGATGGAAACGCGGTGAATAAGCCCTGGTAAAAGTAAAAAAATCGCTTGAATCGCGCTACCCCGCCCAAAGAGCAGGGCATTACTCCCGATTCATGGCTTCGCCGCAGCGATTTCTATTTATTTACAAACTTTCGCATTCATCCCCGGCCAAATGCCGGGGGATTCTTCGTGAGTTAATAAAATATGTCCAATCATGGCATACCAACCCTTAATTGTTCGATACCAACCTGGACCACGGTTTATATGGTCGGGGGATAGATTTGCCACGTTTGCAGAATTAAAGAAGTTAGGTTAGAATCCAGTTTGTAAGAATATTGAGTTTATTCTGCTCTTCTCGTTAAAAAGCTTAGCCCAAATGAAGCTTTTTACGCCGGGCCGAAAAATATGACAAGTGTATCCCTGGTTTTACCACCGCAACTTTTCGAGGAGGGTCCTCCGGGACCGGTGGAAAACCCCGTTCACATAGTAGAAGCCGGACGCTACTTTAATGATTTTGATTTCCACCGGCAAAAGATCCTCTTTCACCGGGCTTCCATGAAGCATTACGCGGAAAAGCTGAGAGGAAAGGGTAGAGAAGTCAAATACGTGTCTAACAAGGACGCTAAGCCGCTGGAAACCTCCTTCAAAGAGCTTTCATCTGAAGGCAAAAGTGTTCTGTTCTATTACGATCCAATAGACCATAAACTGCGAGAAAAACTTCAGAATCTCTCCGACGAATTTGATGTTGAACTGGAAAGGAAAGATAACCCTGGATTTATAACGTCCACCGAAAGTTCCAAAAACTGGTTCGGAGAAAGGGATTACAGGATGTCCGGTTTTTACCGCGACCAGCGCCGTAGGCTCGATGTACTCATGGACGAGGGGGAACCGGTGGGCGGCAAGTGGAGTTTTGATCGGGAAAACAGGGAGAGCTTACCCAAATCGTTAGAGATACCGAGCCTACCCAATCCAGGCAATCGCGACCTCGCAAGCCAGGTCCAATACGTCAAAGAAAATTTCCCGGACAACCCGGGGTCACTGAACGATTTTATTTATCCTGTAACCAGAGACGGTGCTTTGAAATGGTTCAGGGATTTCCTGGAGAACCGGTTCCGGTATTTCGGGACATACCAGGATGCGATTTCTAGCGAGGAGAGTTTTCTGTTCCATTCCCTTATCTCCCCTCTGCTGAATACCGGCCTACTGGAACCGAAGGAGGTCGTGGAAAAAGCAGTAGAGACTTACAGGAGCCGACCAGAAATTGACCTGAACTCGGTAGAGGGCTTTGTAAGACAAGTAATTGGCTGGCGGGAGTACGTACGACTGATCTACGAACGGGAAAGCAGAGTTCAGAAGGAAAATAATTTCTGGAATAACGAAAGATCGATGCTGGATGCTTTCTACGAGGCAAATACGGGAATCCCCCCGGTTGACATATCAATCCGGAGAATTAAGCGGCACGGTTACATACACCACATCGAAAGACTCATGGTGATCGGCAATTTCTTTCTTCTCTGTGAGATCGATCCGGACGATGTCTTTCGCTGGTTCATGGAACTTTCCATTGATTCTTACGACTGGGTTATGACGCCGAACGTGTACGGAATGAGCCAGTACGCCGACGGGGGCTTAATTATGACCAAGCCCTATATCAGTTCTTCAAATTACTTGAGGAAAATGAGCGACTACCCGTCGGGTAACTGGTGCGATGTCTGGGATGGACTATTCTGGCGGTTCATCCATAAACACAAAGATAAGATCCAGAACATACCCAGAATGGCGGTCATGGTTTCTAACCTGGAGAGGTTGGGAGAAGAGACCGTTACTAACCATATAAATAATGCCGAGAATTTTCTCGCGGATATTTTTTAATGAAGCGGTCAGGAAGTGCATACGACACAACATAACTCCTAGATGTAGTTGGCGTAGTTTAGCTAAGTTCAGGTTTGGAGGGTAACTTTTTGGCCTGCCTATCGGCAATTTTGACGAGTTTTAAGATCGAAGGTATAATTAAATCAAATCCTATTCCAGGGAGGTATAGTTATGAAAAATAAAATAGCGGTTTTGTCACTGGTTCTGGTTTTAGCTATTGGATTTGCCGGTGTAGCCTCGTCCCATCACGCGGAGCCAAACGGCGTGGTAGCCTTCGTCACCGATTTTGGCTGGCAGGACTTTTACGTCGGAGCGATGGAAGGCGTGGTTCTGTCGAACTTCTCAGATGCAAATATCGTCCATATTACTCACGAAGTGGAACAGTACAATATCCAGGAGGGCGCCCTGACCACGTGGCTTGCCGGCCAGGAATTTCCTGAAGGTACCGTCTTCTGCGTGGTAGTTGACCCGGGCGTAGGTACCGAAAGAGCACC
>CAZYPS010000179.1:0-2473 GCA_964649445.1 uncultured Thermotogae bacterium
GAAACAACTTAAAAAGGACCTAAACTTCCAATTAGCCGGATCTATTAGAATTATCAAAGAAAGAACCAGAAGTTCCTAAATCTCAAAGCTTTCGCTGAATCAGAAAGGGCAACTACGATAACAACTATAAATCTCGGGACCAGAGTAATATGAATTTTGCTCATTTGTTCTTTTTTTAAGTGATTTTTTCAACTTTCCTAAATATCATAATGGTTAGAACGATACAGAAAGCGGTAAACCCGATTATTGCCCCGAGGTCACCCAGATACCCTGCAAGAGTAACTTCACCCAGCAGGGACTGCCGAGCTACCTCCCCGTAAGTAAACGGAGATATCAAATCGTACGGTGACTTTACGGTCGGAAGAACCGCCAGAGCAAGTGCCACTGCACCACTTCCAAAGGCCGCCGATATCTTGGATCTCGTCCAGGCGCTAAAGATCATAGTGAGCCCGACCACGAAAGAAATAACGACGGACATTCCCAGCGCCGCAAGCATTATTTTACCCAGAGGGAAAGATTCAAATAGGTAAACGGCGTAATACCACGTGACCAATCCAGCAATTATGTTTCCCAGAAAGACGTAGGAAACCCTTGCGAGAAATTTCGAGAGGACTATCTGTGTTTTACTGACAGGCCTTGCGAGCAGCAACTCGAGTGTCCCCGATTCTCGTTCTCCGGCAAGGGCGGCAATCGTAACTAGAATTGCAACTATCGATCCCAGCTGAAGGGAGTTACTAATGTAATCGGACAATCCAGACATAAGAGAGGGTTCGAATGCCTCCGCAAGGTTCTCGGGCATCAGCCGGGGGATGAATTTCTGTAGCAGGACGGACGTAGCGCCGAAAATAACCAGTACGGCAGTTAGGACTACTCCCTGGATCCTGGTTTCTTTAAATTCTTTTCGCAGCAACTGAATAATTTTCATCTCGCCTCCTCTTCCATCGTCTCCATAAATATGTCCTCCAGAGTCACCTGGGCAAAGTCGTAGTATGTAACAACCGCCTCACTATTTAGAATTAGCTCAGGGAGTTCGCTTTTAGCTCTTTGTTCGTCCGTAACTCTTACGATGTACCTGGTTCCCTCTCCGTCCATTTCCTCGACTTCGCTGACGAAATTTAATTCTTCTATTTCTAACATTGACACGTCAGCTGGGCCCTCGAACCCAAGCTCCACGTTCGTAGTTACAAATTCCTTCCTAAGGTCCGCCATGGAACCCTGAAGGACCAATTCCCCGCCCTTTATTATTCCAACCCCCGTACATACCTGAGATAGCTCCGGCAATATGTGCGAAGACGTCAATATAGTTTTACCCTGATCCGCCAGCCCTTTGATGATGGATAAAATCTTTTTCTTTCCCAGCGGATCCAGTCCCGAAGTAGGTTCGTCAAGAATTAACAGGTCCGGTTCGTGCACCAGAGCCTGGGCAATCCCGACCCTCTGCTTTTGCCCTTTCGAAATCTCATCAAGCTCCCTTTCTCTCAGGTCTTCCAATCCGACCGTAATCAGCGATTCTTCAATATTGCTCTCGCAATCGGGTAAATCGTACAGTCCGCAAGCCCATTCCAGGTACTCCCCGATACTCATAAAACTGTAGAAGTTTGCATCTTCGGGCAGATAACCCGTTTTAGCGAGGTCCAATCCACTATCCCCGTCAAAATAAACGGAGCCGGATGTGGGTTCTATTATCCCCATTAGCATCCTTATAGTCGTCGATTTGCCCGCCCCGTTAGGACCAATTAAACCGTATATTTCTCCTTTATCTATCTTTAGATCAAGCGACTTTACAGCTTCCACTCCGTTTGGATAAGTTTTACTCAGGTTTTCAGTTTCTAAGAAATTCATGTTACCTCCTTTCGAAAACGAGATAAGCCAGGGCTCCCAGCAAATTGAAAAACAAAACTACTAATGTCCATACCCACTTATCCTGTTGGTCCCGTTTATTTTTGCTAAATTTCCACAAATCCAGTAGACAATAAACCGTTAAACCAAATTGAACTACCAGCAAAGGTAGAATTAACGGTAGAATTTCCATTATTTCGGCGAACATCCTCATCACTTCCTCTTTTTACGGTCTCAGGCTCTCGCCCATCTTATAATCTCGCTCAGCGACATATCTTTTCCATACATCAACATCCCCACCCGGAATATCTTAGTAGCCGCCCTAACCATGAGGTAGGTAAATCCGGCCAGGACCAGGATACTGGTCAGTATCTCCCAAGCGGGGACTTCGGCAAAAGCCGAACGCAGCAGCATCATAGTGGGCGTGAACGGCGGGAAAAACGATACCAGCCTTACCCAGAGGGCCTCCGGACTATTCACAATCGCAGCGCTGAAATATATGGGTATTATCGGTATCAGGACGAAGATCCCCCTGGTCTGACTGCTGGACTGGATATCCTTTGCGCTTGCCCCCAGCAGGGCGTATATCGAGGCGATCATCAAGTATCCAAAGATGAAATAGCAGAAGTAATAA
>CAZYPS010000180.1:0-2463 GCA_964649445.1 uncultured Thermotogae bacterium
GGAGCAGGGGTCGGAATTATTACCATGGTTATAAGGGTATGGGGTGGCTATCCGGAAGGAGTGATGTTCTCCATCCTGCTGATGAATGCCTTTAGACCGCTCATCGATAGGTTTACGACTCCCACTCCGTTTGGCGGTGGTAACGGTTGAACAAAATAACTAAGATGGTACTTACATTGACTATCCTGGGCTTGATTAGTGGTACCATACTTTCGATGGTTGCTAACTACGCGGATCCTTTGATCGAGCAGAATCAACAAGAAGCACTGCGGGAGGCGGTTTTTTTCGTGCTCCCGTCGACGGAATATTACCAGGGTAGAGAAATCGAGGGAAAAGAGGTTTATGAGTGTTATAATTCCGACGACGAGTTAATTGGTTACGCTTTTACGGCAAGCGGTGGCGGTTATCAGGGTACGATAGAGCTCATGTTCGGAGTAGGAACCGAGCTGGAAGAAATAAAGGGTATAGAGATACTGGCTTCTGAAGAGACTCCTGGGCTGGGAGGGAAGATTCGAGGAGAAAACTTCAAGAATCAGTTCAGAAGGCTGGAGGCAAGTCAGGGTATTGGGCTGGTGAAGTCAGAGGAGCCAGAAAAGGGAGAGATTCAGGCGATTACTGGTGCTACCATTTCATCCCAGGCCGTGGTCGATATAATCAACAAAGAGCTGAGTGGTGTGCGGGATATAATACCTGAGGGTGAGTGAGTTGATTAAAGAATTTTTAAAAGGTATTTGGAAAGAAAATCCCGTATTTGTTCAGGTCTTGGGCATGTGCCCCGTTCTGGCGGTAACTACGTCTTTGGTTAACGGTTTGTCAATGGGGCTAGCAACGACTTTTGTTTTAGTTTCTTCCGGGCTGGCTGTATCGTCCTTAAGGAAATTAATACCCGATCAAGTGAGGATAGCGAGCTTTATGATAATTATCTCCTCTTCCGTCACAGTAGTTAAGCTGCTTTTCGAAGCTCATATACCTGAAATAAGCAACCAGCTTGGTCCGTATTTACCGTTAATTATCACGAATTGCTTAATTCTGGGTCGACAGGAAGCTTTCTCCTCAAAACAGCCGATCAGCAAAACACTGTTGGATAACTTCGGGATGGGAGTTGGATTTATCTTTGCTCTAATAGTTCTGGGAAGCGTTAGGGAGCTATTTTATCAGGGAACTATCGGGGGATTAGAGGTTCTTGGTACCTGGTACAAGCCAATGCTTATTATGGTCCAACCAGCCGGGGCATTCATAAGTCTGGCTCTACTGGTTGCCCTGTTTCAGCGAATCTCGGAGAGTGAATAAAGATGGGATTGTTCTTTATATTCATTGCAGTAGTTCTAACCCAGAATTTCGTTCTGCACTTTTTTTTGGGAATATGTCCCTTCCTTGGAGTGTCGGACGAGATGGAGGGGGCTTTCGGCATGGGCATTGCTACTACATTCGTGATGACGCTTACGGCGATAATAACCTGGAATATAAATACGTTTATTTTAGAAGCATTTAACGTGGAATTCCTGGAGTACGTTTCATTTATCCTCGTAATTGCTTCCCTGGTTCAACTGGTAGAAATGTTTTTGAAGAAGAATCTCCCCGAGCTCTATGAGACACTTGGAATCTACCTACCGTTGATCACGACTAATTGTGCTGTTCTGGGACTGGCTTTATTCATGGTCTTGCGCGAGTACAGCTTCGTCGAATCCGCCATATTCGGGTTTGGAGCGGGGATTGGTTTTACCCTGGCTCTGGTAATCATGGCGGGTATAAGGGGAGAGCTAAATGAAGAAGATATACCGAAACCGTTTCGGGGAACAGCCATTACGCTCCTCGTTGCCGGCCTGCTTGCCCTTGCTTTTATGGGATTTTCCGGAATGGTTCCGGTATCTTAGGTGAGTGATTATGTTCGGTCCTATTGTAATTGTTTCAGCTTCAACTCTTGCCGGGATGGGTCTTCTTTTTGCCGTACTTCTTGGATTTGCTCATTCCCGGCTTAAAGTTGAAGAAGACCCGGAAGTAACGGAGATAGATGAGGTTTTACCCGGGCTCGATTGCGGGGCCTGTGGTTATCCCGGTTGTAATCAGCTCGCAAAAGGTATTGCCAGTGGTGATGCCCCTCCCGATAGTTGTGTGCCCGGTGGAGAAGAAGTGGCTGCGAAGATAGCTGATATCCTGGGAATTGAGGTAGAAGGTGAGCCGGGGAAAGTGAAGCTGGCTGTAGTTCATTGTGGGGCGGATAACGAGGAGAAAAAGAGAGTTGGCGATTACGAAGGGGTCCGGAGCTGCCGGACTGATGAGTTAACAACTGGCGGAAACATGAAGTGCGAGTACGGTTGCCTTGGCTACGGTGACTGTGCTCGAGCCTGCCCATTTGATGCGATCGAGATGGTAAACGGGCTTCCGGAAATTGATCCCGATGCCTGTACTGCCTGTGGGGAGTGTGTGGAAACCTGTCCTAGAGATATAATTGCGATCCGAGAA
>CAZYPS010000181.1:0-2382 GCA_964649445.1 uncultured Thermotogae bacterium
AACGAGTAAACCCTGGTGGTAGAAGTTCAGTAGGTTTCTCACCTTCGCAGGTTGTCTTCCCGCGCCCGACCGGAATTTCCGATATCCAAGGGCCCCCCTTGCTCATTTCCCGCTTTGCATTAGATAAACGCCGAAACGCAAGTTGTTTTTCAGTTTTTGTAGTTTGTAGTTTGCTGTTGACTCAGGACCCAGGACTATTGACTCTATGACTGAAATAGACTCAGGACTTCGAACTGGTTTTCGACTCTCTGACTTCAGTTAGTTTGACATCCAAAAATCTTGGGAATACACTTTAAGTAAGGTGTTCCTGATTTCTTTGGGTTCGCAGGAGGTTCTAATGCCTACAAAAGCAGAAGAGGTAGCGGAAGAAATGGCTAAAAAATTGGGTGCTTCCAAGGATCACATCTTAAAGGAAGGTCTTCAAACCTTTCTGGAAAAAAGGTTGAGAGAAGTGAAAGTCGACATATACCAGATTGCATCTAAATACGAGGTCTCTTCAGTAGGTGAAATGGAAAAGCTTTACCAGGAAGGGGAATTAGAAGAATCTGCGAGTCGGAGCGATTTCCAGCGATTGGATCGCTTAGAGTATAAAAAAGAGCAACTCTCTCGATTACTCTCCGAAATGGAATGAAACCCGACAATATCGAAAAACTTAAAGAGATAGCAGAAATCGAATTCGATGATATTGTAGCCAATGCCGAGATAAAGGACATAAATGAGATACGAATCTTCCTCAAAGAGGCTAGTTTTATCGATGTATGGTTTTCTTTAAAATTAGAGGAAAAATATAGCTATCATTGGGAGCGTAGCGAAGTCGATGGAACAGTATACCGTCACGACAATGTTCCACATAAGCGTTGGCAACATATAAAAACCTTCCCAAAACACTTTCATGAAGGCTCGGAAGCAGATGAAGATTGCAAAGAAAGTTATATAAGCGAAAAACCTGAAGAGGCTCTACGTGAATTCTTAAGTTTCGTTCGTGAAAAGATCACAAGTGGATGAACCTTTAATCCTGAGGGTACCCTTCTTCCAACCAGACTGCCATTTCCAGGTAAATATAAATGTATAGTTTTTCTGCTTATCGGAGTTGTCTTTGACTTCCGATTGCCGACTGCGGGCTGTATTTTTGACCCAGGACTGTTGACTTTTTCGCTTTCCCCAGTACCCAATACCCATACGTTGCAGCCCACATACCGACCCCAGCACAGTGACTGGGGTCTACTTAGGTTGTTGAAAACAGCAGGGAGGGCTCCCATGCCCTCCCGAAGTGTCGAGAATGAAATTTCCGCCCGAGCATGGGATCTCGGGCTGCTATGTAAGCGAGAAGGAGGGAGGGTCACTGTGCCCAGCCGATACGTTGCAGCCCACATACCGCCCTCAGCACAGTGACTGACGGCTACTTAGGTTATGAAATCAGCAGGCGGAGCTCCCACGCCCTCCGGCGATAGGTTCGCACCCACCAGCAGGTAGGGCTCCCACGCCCTCCCGGAACGTTGCAAGCGAACTTCCTCCGGACTCGTCTTTCCTGCTTTCCGCAGTTTGTTTTTGACTCAGGACTTTCGACTCTATGACTCAAATCGACCCAGGACTATGGACCCTATGACTATTATTGACTCTAGGACTAAAATATAGTTACACTTACTTAGTACCTATCTTCAAGAAGGTGGTCTCCAATGGTAGATTATTCAGATCGCATTACCGTGGACCCCGAAATAATGATGGGAAAACCAACTATAAAGGGAACACGGGTTACCGTAGAAGTATTGTTACGTAAGCTTTCCCAGGAGATTTCTCCGGAAAATATTCTGGAGGAATATCCTCGCCTGGAAAAAGAGGATCTACAGGCTGCTCTCCAGTATGCCGCCGATTCCGTCAGTACCGAAGAACTACATCTCTCTACCGGGCAAACTTAAAGCTTGAATGAAATTTCTAGCCGACGAAAATATAGAAAAGTCACTTGTAGAATGGCTAAGAAGCCAGGGATCAGATGTTTACTACGTGCCAGAAGAGAGCCCGTCTATCAAAGACAATAAAATAATCAAAATTGCCAGAAAGGAAAGCCGGGTTTTGATCACCAACGATAAGGATTTCGGGGAATTAGTTTTCAGGCAAAAGAAACTCACTCACGGAATCGTTCTCATCAGAGCTACCGACGAAAGTTCTGAAAACAAGCTTGAATTACTGAAGAATGTTCTATATAAGGTTGGAGACAAGGTAAAGAATAAATTTGTGGTAGTAAATGAGTCAGGAATTCGCATGAGGGAAATCTAAGTGTGGTGTGACGGGTTTTTTCTCCCAGGATTAGGTTAAAGACTAAATTGATCCTAACTTATCCCGCTTCGACCTTTGGTCCAGTACTCTGGACTCTCCGACTTTTTG
>CAZYPS010000182.1:0-2376 GCA_964649445.1 uncultured Thermotogae bacterium
TAGATGCCGGAACTGCGCTGGCACCCCATATTAAAACGCTGGAACATAATATCCGATACGCGGCAAAATCGCCCCATGCTTCCGGAGGACAGCTGTCCACTCTGCCCGGAAGTACTGGAAGTGCCTCAGGAAGATTATTATATAGTTTCATTCGAAAACAGGTTTCCTTCGCTGGAACGAAACCCCGAAACGCCCAATCTAGAGGGGGATTCGTTCTACAAAGTCCGGGAAAACAAGGGAGTTTGTGAGGTGCTTCTCTATTCTTCCGACCACGACGCCTCCCCTGCCGACCTGAGCCTTGAGAGGTACGAGGACCTGATTCGGGTCTGGCGAGACAGGTTCGAAGAGCTAGCCAAGGAAGATTTCCTGGATTACATATTCGTTTTCGAAAACCGGGGCAGGGAAATTGGTGTGAGTCTCGATCATCCTCACGGGCAAATTTACGCCTTTCCGTTTATCCCTCCACTGGCGCGGAGATCGATCAAAAGTGCCAAATCCCATTACGAAGAAAATGACGAGTGCATCTTCTGTCGGATAATAAAAAAAGAGGAAGAGTTCGGAGATAGAATTATCTGGGAGGACGATAACTTCACAGCTTTTGTTCCATTCTACGCCAGGTTTCCTTATGAGATTCACCTCTTCCCAAAAAGACATTTTCCGACGATCAAAGCCCTCACTGACGAGGAGAGTTCCTCTCTTGCCACGGGTATAAAAACTGTGTTAAATAAATACATGAATCTGTTTCCTATCGACGATTTCCCTTACATACTCAGTTTTCACCAGGCACCAGTAGACGGGAAGGATCATTCTTATTACCACTTTCACCTCGAATTTTATTCCATCCAGCTAGGTGAAGACAAAATCAAGCGCAGAGCCGGTGTGGAAACGGGAACCAACGCCTTCATATCATCGCTCTCTCCGGAAAAAATGGCCGAGGATCTCAACAATACTCCTCCTGAAACCGCGGGAAAATAATGAAGTCCATGAAACTGAAAGAGGGATTCGCAGAAGTTTTCGGGGAGGGTTTGGAGCCCGAGATTTATCGGGCACCGGGGCGGGTCAATCTTATTGGTGAGCACACGGATTACAATGACGGCCTTGTATTGCCGATTGCGATAGACCGGTCGACGTACGGCCTCTTCCGGGCCACGGACGAGGACGAAATTCGTGTCTACTCTGAAAAACTTGACAAATTTGAGGAGATCGAACTCAGTAATTTATTCCGAAGCCGAGATAGCTGGACGGACTACGTCTGTGGGGTCCTATCGGGCCTGGAAGATCGGGGAGGAACTATCTCCGGATTCGATCTTTACCTGAGTTCCGAGATTCCCCTCGGGAGCGGATTATCCAGTTCGGCCGCCCTCGAATTAGTGACAGCCGTAGGGGCAATTGGAACCCTGAACCTGAAAGAACCTGAAGACCTGGACCTCATTAAGCTCTGCCAGGAGGCGGAAAACGACTTCGTCGGAGCAAATACGGGAATAATGGACCAATACGTTTCCTACTTTGGCAGGAAAGGAGAAGCGCTTCTCATCGACACGTCCGAGCCTTCACACAGTTATGTAAATTTGGAATTCGAAGGTTACGAACTTTTAGTAATCGACACCACTGTGTCCCATACCCACGGGGATAACGAATACAACCAGAGGCGCCGGGAGTGCGAAGCAGCAGTTGAAGCGATAAATGAAAGGTCCGAAATGGATGAAATAACCTCGTTAAGCGAGATAGATCCTGAGGAGTTAGATAGCCTCATTCCTCAGCTAGATGAAAAGCTTGCAAACCGCGTCGAGCACGTCGTCCGGGAAAACGAACGGGTAAAAAAAGCCGCTAAATTCCTCCAGGAGGGAAGGGTAAAAAAAGCAGGAGAATTATTTTTCGCTTCACATTCCAGTCTCCGCAACCTCTACGAGGTAAGTGCCCCGGAACTGGATTTCCTTGTCGACTTTGCTCAAACCGAAGGTATTCCCGGGGCCAGAATGACGGGAGGGGGATTCGGTGGATCGACGATCCACCTGGTCCCCAGAGAGCAACTAAAAGCTTATCGAAGAAAAGCAGTGAGGGAATTTGAGCACGAATTCGGAATAACTCCGGGAGTATTTCCTGTCTCCCCGAGCGCCGGAGCGAAATTTCAGAATTAAAGCTTTTGGGCTTAATTGACCCTGGGTAAGTGGCTGGAGAAATCTACACATTAGGTTAACTATCAAGATTAAGTCCCTTCACCTATATATGAAGCGAGATGATAGTGTAGAAGTAACTGTGTAAAATGAATTTATAGCTTTGGAAACCGTTCAGGAAAATCTTTTCAGTCAAAGCTGAACATCGAGGCGAGCGGGCACGGTTCCACCCTTTCGTCGGTCCGGCTGTTCGACCTTCGGG
>CAZYPS010000183.1:0-2361 GCA_964649445.1 uncultured Thermotogae bacterium
GGTCAGGTAAAGGCTAAAGCTACTGAGGGACTTGAGGGAGAGGTCGAGGTTGGTAATTATGAGCGGAAACTCTCTTCCTAACCTGATAGTATAAACGAACTTTCTTCACGCGGTAAAAATAGGGAAGCCCCCTCGTTTCCGAGGGGGCTTTTCTTATTCTCCGATAACTTTTACAAGGACGCGTTTGTCCCGTTGTCCGTCGAATTCTCCGTAAAATATTTGCTCCCACGGTCCGAAGTCGAGCTCGCCTTCCGTAATAGCAACCGTTACATCTCTTCCCATGATTTGCCTTTTTAGATGGGCATCAGCGTTGTTTTCTACTCCCCTGTTGTGCCTGTATTGATCGGTGGGTTCGTGAGGGGCCAGCTCCTCTAGCCACTCCTTAAAGTCTTCGTGAAGACCGCTTTCAGCGTCGTTGATAAAAACGCTTGCAGTAATGTGCATCGCGTTTACCAGACATAGACCTTCTTCGACCCCGCTGTCCTTTATAATTTCCCTAACGTCCTCTGTAATGTTGATTAGCTCAACTCTATTGTCCGTGTTGAACCAGAGGTAGTCTCTTGTGGATTTCAAATTATCACCTCTCGTATCTTTTTTTAATGGTGAGGCAATCGTGAGTTAGTTACAAAGGTAAGAGGAGTTTAAATGGATGCGATGAGGAGGGAATCCTGTGTCGCTCGGACGTGAAATATTCAGATACCGAACCTTTTTCTCCTGTGGGAGGGGAGTAGTGGATTACCAGTATTGATTGGTCTTTAATTCACTGAACTTTCATGCTACCGGTATTTGACAAGTAGTCGGACTATGAAAGTAAAATTTGCCGGGTAAGGGTGAAAATCGTAAATACACTGGCTACATATAGATTTGGGAAGTTGTGAAAGACAAAAATCGGTTCAGTTAAACCTATAAAAGTGTAACCCCCCTCATCCAGCCGGACGAGGGGGGTTAAAGTAGTTTAAATCTCGCCCACCAGATCAAGTCCCTCTTCCAGAGTTTCATCGCCTGGCTCCCAGTTGACCGGACAGACCTGACCTTCGTGCTCAGAAACGTATTTTGCCGCTCTCAATCTCCTTAAAATCTCGGAGACGTTGCGGCCAATGCTATTATTATGTATTTCCTTGTGAACGACTTCTCCTTCCGGGTTTATTATGAAGGTTGCTCTCCATGAGAGACCTTCGTCTTCTTTATAGGTACCAAATTGTTTGCTTATGTTCCCGTTTGGGTCGGCTATCATGGGATAATTTACTTTACCTATTGCTTCTGAATGATCGTGCCAGGCTTTGTGGACGAACGCCGTATCCGTACTTACACTTAACACCTCGGCGTTCTCTTCCTTGAATTCCTCGTAATTTTTTGCAAAGTCTTCCAGTTCCGTAGGGCAGACGAACGTGAAGTCAGCTGGATAAAAAGCAAGCACGACCCACTTTCCTCTGTAATCGTCAAGTTCTATATCGATGATTTCGTCCTGGATAAATGCTTCTGCCTCAAAGTTGTCTACTTTCTTTCCAATCTGGACCATTATTATCACTCCGTTTTAAAACAAAATTAATTTTGTTTAATAATAACTTAAAGTTAGTTTTTTTCAACCTGATTCTCAGATTGGACGCCGGAAATTGGATAACTAGTTTGCCCCCGAGTCGTGTTGGGCTTAACCTTAATTGATCAACATGAGATCCAGTAAATATTCGTTCCGGGTACAGGTAATAGCTTTGTTGTCGATCGTGGCGTTCCTGATCGGATTAACCTTAACTGGCACGGCAACTTCTTGTTTTCTCGATGTGACGGAGATCCCCGTCGTGGAATACTGTCCCGCTTCCTCGAGCAACTTTTCTCAGGAGTACCGATCGACCGAGGACGTACAGTACATAGTTATTCACACTGTCCAGGGATCCTTGGACAGTGCAGTGCATACTTTTAGTTCGTCCGATCTGAGTTACCCAAGAAGTGCTCACTATACAATTGGTTTTTCGGGAGAAATTGTGAAATCAGTGCCTGCCAGAAAAACTGCCTGGCACGCCGGGACTTCGGAAATAGGTAGCGGGGAAAAGTACGAAAGCAGAGTGCTAAACTCTAATTCGATTGGAATCGAACACGAAGGATACGTGGACGGTTCTAAGTTTCCAACTAAAGAGCAGTATTACACTTCAGCTGCATTAACACGATACCTCTGTGAACTCTACAATATCCCGATGAACAGGAGGCACATAGTCGGTCACGACGAAATAAAGTCCGCGAAAGGGGATCCGGGTCCAAACTGGGACTGGGATTACTACATGGATCTCGTAAGGATCGGTGCAAGGGGAATTCCCGGAAAACCAGGATCGGCAACTGGCCAGGAAATAGCTGGAAGCGGGAGGTTGT
>CAZYPS010000184.1:0-2350 GCA_964649445.1 uncultured Thermotogae bacterium
GGTATTCATAGAATTTTCAAAATTATTGCCGTGGTTCAGCAACCAGAAATTTATTTATCCCAGCTATTTTAGTTCTAAGTTAAAAAATTACTGGTACTGAGGTTTTTGTGTACCAGGGATTTTTTAGTCTCCCAGCTTCCGCCGGGTGGATCTGGAACCCCGAAGGGTTCCTCTATGGAAAAACAAAACTTCAAAAGAACAGGATACGTTTTTTGTGTAGCGGAACTCTTTAGAGTTCCAAAATTACACCGATTGGCCTTGAAACCATGGTTCACCGAGTTATTTTGCTAATTTTTTCCAGGTCAACTTTATTTGATATTTTATATGTACCAGCCTTGACATTCTAACGAAATCTGAATACAATGAGTGAGTACTCACTCATTAATAACGGGGATGAGGTAGATGAAAAAGTCAGAAGAGACAAAACAAAAAATACTCGAGACGACAATCGAAACCATAGCGGAAAAAGGTTACGCCCCGACGACCACAAAGGAGATAGCCGACAGGGCCGGAGTATCCGAGGGTACGATATTCAAATATTACGGGTCCAAAAAGGATCTTTTGAGGGAAATAGTCGAGTCAACCATAAGGGAATTCCGTGATTACAGCGTTAACGAAGCATTTCCGGAAGTTTTTGCCGAAGTGCCGGAGCAGTCACCGGAAGAACTTCTCTACCGTATGATGAAGGAAAGGACGGAGTTTTTTCAGGAACACGAATCGGCCATGCAGGTCATCTTCCAGGAGACGATGATCGACGAATCCATTCGAGAGACTTTCAGAGAAGAGGTCTGGGAAGAGATGACAAAATTCACTGATAGAATTTTTGATAAAGCAAAAGAGCTTGGGAAGTTCAAGGACTATGAGAACCGGATTCTGAGACGTACGATATTTGGTCCTTTCTTCTTCTGGGTAATATACGAGGATATGCTGGAAGTGGAGGGTCGAGAAGAAGAGATAGCGCCCGAAGAAGTAAAGAAAACGCTGGACCTTATGTTGACAGGAATGCTGAAAGAACAGGAGAAGAAATAATTGTATCTTTGATAAAGAGATTTAATGAACGGGGGAAGATATGAAAGAAAGCAAAGTTACAAATCAGACACTTGCGGTGAAAACGACGGATCTGACCAAGGAATTCGGGAAACTCCGTGCAGTTGATAGCCTGAACATCTCGATTGAAAGAAATAACATTTACGGGTTTCTCGGTCCTAACGGGGCGGGCAAAACGACGACAATAAAGATCCTCTGCGGGTTGTTGAAACCGTCTTCGGGGAAAGCCCACGTCCTGGGCGAAGACGTTTTAACAGGAAATATCGCAAACCTTATCGGATATATGCCCCAGGAAACCGCCCTCTACGTCAATCTTACTATACATCAAAACTTACAACTTTACGGCGAACTTTACGAACTCGACGGGGACGAGATAACTGAACGCGAAGAGGAGTTACTCGAACTTATAGACCTGGTCAACTGGAAGGATACCAGGGTGGAGGAGCTCAGCGGGGGAATGAAGCACCGCGCCTCTCTCGCCTGTTCCCTTATCCATGAGCCGCAAGTCCTGTTTCTGGACGAACCCACGGTCGGAGTAGATCCGGATATCAGGGCATCTTTCTGGGACTACTTTCTGAATTTGAAGGACGCAGGAACGACTCTGCTGATCACCACTCATTACATGGACGAAGCACGTAATTGCGATCTCATTGGCATGATGGACCAGGGGGATCTAATTGCGGAGGGTGGCTACTCGGAGTTGATCGAAGAGACAGGAACCGATTCGCTTGAGGGAGCTTATTTAAAGTATACGAAGGAGGAAATATGAGCTTTACGAGAACGTTTGCCGTCGTAAAGAAGATTTTTCACGACCTCAAAAACGACAAGCGATCCATCGCCTTTATGTTCATAGCGCCGATATTTGCCATGTTCGTATTCGGGCTCGCATTTGGCGGTAAAGTTCAGAACGCCGATCTGGTTGTCGTGAACAAGGATTCTCTTGCGGGAGTGCCTGCCAAGATGGGGCCAGACGAGCCCATTTCGGACTCGATAGTATCGAAGTTGAAAGAAGACGGTACGGTAATCATAGAGAGACTGGAGTCCGTCGAGGAAGCCAGGGACAGGGTCGAGTCCGGTAAAGCATACGGAGCGGTGATATTCGCCGAAAACTTCACGGAAACCGCATTTAAAGCGGTCCAGGGGGGAGGCAGCACGAGTAAGTTGGATTTTTATTTGGACCAGAGCAACCAGGAAGTCGTCCGGGCGGTAACAAGGAGCGTGCAATTCGCGCTGTCTTCGGTGATGGAAAAGGCCGGTCGTAGTCCTCCGATTCGGATAAACAGGATCTCGGTCTATGCAGAAG
>CAZYPS010000185.1:0-2251 GCA_964649445.1 uncultured Thermotogae bacterium
GGTCAGGTAAAGGCTAAAGCTACTGAGGGACTTGAGGGAGAGGTCGAGGTTGGTAGGCTCAAGAGGGGATTGAGTTGAGCCCGCTCACAAAGAAGCCGTCCTTCGTAGGTGGAATCCACCCAGCTGACAGAAAGTTAACCCGGGATTCGGAAATTCAGGATATAGCCCCCTCGGGAACCTTAGTTATACCCCTTAGCCAGCACATAGGTGCCCCCGCCAAGCCCGTAGTAGAAGAGGGTGACGAGGTCAAACGGGGAGAGAAGATCGGGGAAGCTCAGGGCTTCGTCTCCAGCCCGGTTCACGCTTCAACCTCCGGAGAAGTTGCCAAAATAGGTAAAGTCCGCCACCCTTCGGGCAACGAGGTCCAGGGAGTAGAGATCGACCCCGACGGAGAGGACAAATCGGTCGATCTCGAAGAAAGCGATCCCGCTGAATTATCCAGCGACGAGATACTCGAGAGGATTCAGGGAGCAGGAATTGTGGGGATGGGCGGAGCGGCTTTCCCTACCCATGTCAAGTTAAGCCCCCCGGAAGAAGGAAAAATCGATACTCTCGTAATAAACGGAGCGGAATGCGAACCTTATCTAACATCCGACTATCGTCTTATGCTGGAAGAGCCGGGAAAAATTATCAAGGGAACGCAGCTAATAGCCGATTTGCTGGAGGTTGACCAAATATACTTCGGAATCGAAGACAATAAACCCGAAGCAGCTGAAAAAATCCGCGACCAGGCCAACGGGTCAATCGAAGTAGCAGAATTACCAACTAAATATCCTCAGGGCTGGGAAAAGACGCTTATCCAGGCTCTGACGGGTAGAGAAGTCCCCCTGGATGGACTACCTCTCGATATAGGAGTAGTAGTACAAAATGTAGCCACAGTAAAAGCAATCTGGGACGGAGTTAGGTTTGAGGCACCACTTACGGAAAGGGTTGTAACAGCTACCGGTCAATTTACCAAGACGGGCAATTACAGGGTCAGGATAGGTTCCCGGTGGAAAGATTTAACCAATCAACTGGGAGGTTTAGCTGAAAAAAGGACTGCTAAACTGATCGACGGCGGCCCCATGATGGGAGACACTCAGCCGGATCAATCCACGCCTGTTGTGAAAAGTACTTCGGGCCTGCTTGCCCTGGGAGAAGAGACGGCTATTAAACGGGACTCCTCCCCCTGTATTCGGTGTGGAAAATGCGTGGACGTATGTCCGGCAAACATCCTACCCACTTCGATATATAAAAGTGTAAAATCAGAAGACATCGATAAGGCAAAGGAACTAAACGCTAATGCTTGCTGTGAATGTGGATCCTGTACATACGTCTGCCCCAGTGAAATTCCTTTAGTTCAGTGGATCGTTCAGGGGAAAAACGAGATAGAGAAACGAGAAGAGGGATAGCATAGAATTTTCCCGGTTATATCGTTATATCACTGTCTCACAATCTATATCATTCACATCCAGGAAGTCTGTGATTTTTGCCCTGGTAGAACTGGTATAGGCAAGATAACGATCGTAAATTACCAGACCGCCAAGACTCGCTAAAAACAGTAAGCCGGCGATTCCACCCTGGAGAGCTTTGCTGTAGCCTCCGGAGAACAGAACGTTACTTACAAGTGTGCCAATACCCATCCCGCCAAGCAACATGGTAGCCGGAATTCCAAAAACAATGGCGGAAAGTTTTCCAAAACTTCTCGGCTTGATTTCCAATTGAACCGTGTCTCCTTCTTTTACACCCAATGGATCAAGGGCAGTAACTTCAAATTCATTATTATTGGACAGGAACCCCCCGGAACTACCGCAGGATCCATCACAATCGCCACAGCTTACGTCGTTCAAAACCTTTACTTTGACCCTGTTCTTCTCAATCCTTTCCGATACTATACCCGGTTTTACAGTCAAGTCTTTACTCATGGTATTTAATTATAAGGGAGGATTAATCGGTTTCGGAGGCTTCTCGGGGGGCAGCAAATTCGACTATACAATCGGTTGGGCACTTATCTATAGCCACATCAAAGTCCGCATCCTCGCCGTATGCGGAATAGTCCATCCGGGACAAATTCTCTTCCACGGAAAATACTTCATCGGGTCCAACCTGCTCACAAAGCCCACAGGCAATACAACCAACGTCGCACTTTTCTCTGACTTCTGATCCCTCATCTTCGGAATTACAAGCCACTTTTACGAAATCACCTGCAAGATCCATTTCTCGGATCGCAATTATATCTCTAGGACAGGTTTCCACACACTCCCCACAGGCA
>CAZYPS010000186.1:0-2162 GCA_964649445.1 uncultured Thermotogae bacterium
GAGAAATAATTGCTTCTATCTCCGATCTGGATGAAGAAAAACTTGACGAGTTGCACGAATATCTCACCGAACTGAGAGAATAAATCCTTCCTGATTGTATTCAGCCCCTTACTTTATTGTTGATCTGGTGCTTTCCGGTAGATAGCCAGTAATTTTTCTGACGGATTGATAAAATAGGTAAAAATATTGTATTATGTGTGAAGTAAGTGACCGAATTAACTAATTACAATCAAAAAAGCGGAAAACCGGGAGGAACTATGTATGAAAGATGACTGGAAGGGCGAGTTGTATGAACTATTCGGAAATAGGATCAAGACAGACGAGATAGAAAGGAGGCTCTATTCTCAGGATTCGGCCTCTCTGCCCCGGATGATTGAGCGGTTCGTGGACAATGTACCGGAGGCAGTGGTTCAGCCCGTCGACACCGCCGAGCTAATGAAACTATGCGAAATCAGTCGAAGTTACTCGGTTCCCGTGGTTCCCAGGGGTGGCGGAACGAGCGGCTATGGCGGAGCAATTCCGGCGGAAAGCGGAATAGTCGTTGATTTTACTCGGATGGATAAAGTTCTGGAGATAGACGAAGAAGAGAAAACCGTTACCGTACAGCCGGGGGTTATTTGGAAGAACCTCGCGACCGAATTGGAAAAACAAGGTGTGTATCCCCAAATCATGCCCAGCAGTGCCCCCGGGGCAACAGTGGCTGGCTGGGTCGCCGAAGGCGGTGCCGGGATTGGAAGTTTTCAAAATGGTTACGTAAAGGATGGAGTAAAGGAAGTAGAACTGGTGAAACCGACCGGCGAGATTGCCAGACTCGAGTCCGACAAGCTCGATATTGTTTCCGGTGCGGAAGGGATAACTGGTTTTATAACTGAGGTTACTCTGGAAGTGGAGGAAAATAGAGACCTGGTCCCGACCATGGTCTCCTTTAATTCCCTGAAGTCTCTATCCCGGTTCCTTGGAGAGATCGGATCAGCTGACCTACCGATCTGGCATATGGGAATATCAAACTCCAATTACGTCGCCAACCAGGGGAGAGCTAAAGGGTCCAACGAGGTTCCCGGAGGGCAGTATTTTGTTCTGCTTGCCTACCCTTCTCGTGCAGAAGATGAGATCATGGCTTCTGCAAAGGAGCTAGCATCGAAATCTAAGGGAACGGTGCTCTCCGGAGATTTTGCCGAGGAAGAGTGGGGGGATCGT
Organism: uncultured Thermotogae bacterium; assembly: GCA_964649445.1. Classification (GTDB taxonomy): domain Bacteria; phylum Bipolaricaulota; class Bipolaricaulia; order M55B111; family M55B111; genus JAGXLP01. The sequence continues at coordinate 1,198 of CAZYPS010000186.1, forward strand.
TTTTACCCGCTAAGAATGAAGCAACTGGGTCCCTCCTTGGTTCCGAGCGAAGGAATAATTCCGTTAGAGTCCTTGGCTCCGGTGGTGGAGGAATTAGAAAACAAGTACCCTGACATCGCCCTCGAGGGTCATTTCGCCGGAACCGACGAGCTTACTCTGCTGACGTTCATGTTGACTGACGAACGAGCTCCCGCCTACACGTTTGATTTCGGGAAGTCGCTGAGCGTTCTTGAGACGATAATGGAACACGACGGTAAGCCGTACTCGACTGGTTTGTATCTCACTGGAAAGGCTGAGGAGTTACTTGGAAAAGAGCGGGTCGAGGACTTTCAAGACTACAAAAAGAAATACGATCCGAGCGAGCTATTCAATCCCGGAAAATTGATTCCGGGCAAGACAAGTCTGCTCGATCTGGGAATGAAGATGGCAGAGAATACGGAGCCCGCGGTCGAGGCAATTGGAAAGTTATTTAGCGACCGTCCTTCGGAAGGAAAACAATTGCCTTCCGAGCTAAATTACGATACCTATTCCTGCGTAAATTGCGGCTACTGCAGGGACGTTTGTAGCCTCTTCGACGGGCGCGGCTGGGAGAGTTCTTCACCCCGGGGGAAGTTCAATTTTCTCAAGGACTATATTAGAGGAGAGGTCGAACTGGATCAGGATATGGTCGATACTTTCCTGCTCTGTACGACCTGTAAGAGATGTGACGATGTCTGCCAGGCGGGAATCCCGATTCAGGAAGATTGGGACGAACTTCGAGGTTACCTGGTCGACGAGGAAGACCATCAAACTTTCCCCGCTTTCGAGATGATGAAGGGGAGTTACGGAGCCGAAAAAAATATCTGGGCAGAGAAAGCCCAGGAAAGGGACGCGTGGCTTCCGGACGATATTTACCCCAGGAGCGAAGGAGAGGTCGGTTATTGGGCCGGTTGTACTGCCTCGTTTTTGGAAAACGATATTGCCCG
>CAZYPS010000187.1:0-2161 GCA_964649445.1 uncultured Thermotogae bacterium
AGGTCCCTAGCTCAACCGGCAGAGCACTCGGCTCTTAACCGAGGGGTTTCGGGTTCGAGTCCCGAGGGACCTACCAGGACACACTCTCACTATTTAATTATTCTATTTCACTTCGTGGTGTAGGGTTATTTTTTGACCGCTGGCTTGACGATGAAAGGATTTCGATTTCTAGCTGTTAGAGAGAAAGGAGCCGCCGACCCTCTTTGATGTAGTTAGTGAGTTGCTCTCCGATATAATAGGCATCGATTCCCAGCCCCGTAAGTTCGTCGGCGACTCCATAAATTTCCGCACACGATTTACAGGCTTCGAGCACGACGCCTTCCTTTTCGAGCTTCGCCAGCCTTTCCTGGAGTTCCTCGACTTCCGCGAGCAGCTTTGCCGAAGGTCCCCAGACTATCAGGGTGACTACTTTCCACCACACTTCCTGCTTGGCCTTCAAGAGGTACATGAAGATCATGGTGAGGGTGACTTCTCCTCCGTGCTCCACAAAAAGACCGGCTTATTTTTCGGTTTTGGCATCTAAACTTCTCCCAAAAGAAATGAAGGGAGCGTTAGATAAAATTATAATTAAGAACTCAGAAAATCTTTTAGTTTCCGAACTTCGGCTCGTCCAGGTCGCCGTCGTCGCTGTAACCGCGTGATTCCCAGAACCCTTGATAGTCCTCGTTGGAGGATAACTCGATCTTTGTGATCCAGCGTACCCACTTGTAACCCCATTTTTGCTCGGCAACCAGCTGGAACGGAAAGCCCTGTTCCGGCGGAAGCTGTATGTCATTTAAGTGATCCGCGATTATTATATTGTTGTTCATGATGTACTCTAATGAGAGAGAAGACGAGTAACCGTCCGCGGCGTGGAAAATTACCGTATTGGCTTCCGGATCTATATCCAGTTCCGCGAACACGTCCTTGAGCGGGATCCCTTCCCAGAGAGCCTTTACGGACCAGCCTTCGACACAGTGGAGCGTAACTACTTTCTTTGTGTGCTCCATCTCCTGTAGTTCTTCGTAGGTGAGTGACTTTTCTTCATCTACGAGGCCGGTAAGTTTTAATCTGTATTCGTCTATATCTATCTTCTGCACTCCTTTAATGGAGTTTTCTCTGAAATCTTCGACCGACCCGAGCTTTTCGCCCTTATAGTTCCTTACTTCTACTTCTTCCGGTTCCGAATCTTCGTTTGCAGCTACAGAAAATACTGGTACCGTTACCAGCAGGAGAACTATAATAGCTAAGAGTGCTTTTACGGAAAATGACTTTTGTCTCATGATAATAAAACCCCCGTTAAGGAAAGTAGGTTAGTCTTAACCGATTGTTAATAAAAGAAAAGGTAAAGTGAGCCACCGGATAGGCCGAACAACAAAATGAAGAGGACCGCATCCAGCAGGTACGATTTTTTCACCCCGAATCGCAGAGCTACTTTTCTGATCTGAGGCAGCAGATGAGCGAGAACGAAGAAAACGGCTACGGGTTGAATCGTTTGGTGAAGTTTGAATGCATCCGCTTTTCCGATAATTACCCGGAAGATCCGAAAGTGGGAGATACCGTAACCGCTTATGAACTCCAGTACCAGTACGATTACTAATAGCCAGGCACTCCATTTGGATATTCGCTCCCAGTGTTGGCCCATTTTTCTCCTTTTCTTTGGGTTACCTCCACTCTGACAGCTGGATGTAAGCTCTGGAAGTTTGCTAAGGTCTGTTTAGAAGGTTTTATCAACCTTCCCAACCGTCAAAAAATGGAGTATTAAGATCGGATAATTCTCTAATAGCTTAACATAAATATTGGTACTAGTCAACAATAAGTTTTATTTGGAAAATAATTTGGATAATCTGCCATAATTTTTAAGCTTATCTAAATTTCAGCAGTTAAAACTGTGAACTTTGTTCAATAACAATTAGGGTTCTCACGCTCCAGCAATCAGCCGAGTAGATGAGCTAATGAGACCCAGGAGAAATAACTTCGGGTCGTTTTTAGTGATCCCAACCCCTTAAGGTAAAGTCCAAAGAACCCGATTGATGCATCCCCTGAGTAGGGATTGTATTGGGAAAAACCGTTGGATATAATGAATAAGCAATTCAGACGATTGTTCTTCCACAATTTTTTGTCGCAAAAGTGGGTCGTTAGCTCAGGGGTAGAGCATCTGACTTTTAATCAGAGGGTCGGA
>CAZYPS010000188.1:0-2114 GCA_964649445.1 uncultured Thermotogae bacterium
CGTCCGATTCGTAAACTTCTGGACAAGTATCGTAACAAATACCGCAGGCAATACATGTATCCTGGTCTATTTCTACACTTACTGACATTACAAAAACCTCCAGTTAATTGGTTTCAACAAAGTATAGTCTAACGAGGGGACTTTTCAAACCTCAACCGGAAAACGGGAAATAGACTTATCGTTCATTGAGCTGCTTGGAGTAGTGACACCTTACCCTTTCGAAGAACTCGAGATATTCATCGGACCGATAATCGGGATAGGTCCATGGGAGGGGCTGAAAACGATCTTCTTTGTACTGCAGAGTCACTTCGGCGTAAATTCCGGCACTAAGGTATATTCTATGGGAGTAATTCTTCGTGGTGGCCAGGACCATTTTTGATAGACCGACGTAACCGGGATCGATATTTACCGGCCTGGAGACTTCGACGCTCAGTTCCCTGGCATACTTCTCTTCCAGCTCGTTCGTAATATGCTTGAATTCGGAAATATCTCCGGGGTCTACCAATTCTTCGAAGGATACGAATTTCCTTTTTATATTTTCCCCCATCTCGTTCCGGTAGTAGTCCGTAAAATCGAAGGGTATGAGTTCGGTTTCAAAATCGGAAGGACCGAACTCCTTCCGTAGTTCTTCTTCAACGGAATCAAGTACTTCAGGTAAACTTGTCAATAGACCTGTAAACAGTTTAACTGGTCTTGGTTCAGTCGGTTCGCCCATTGGTTTTATTCACCTTTTTTACCATTTCAGGATTGGACTTATTTAGCCCTTATCCAACAAATCCTCCAGAGCTTTATCAAGCGTGGGATATTTAAACTGAAACCCGAGTTCTTCTAACCTCTCGGGCTTCACTTTCTGTCCCTCCAGAACGAGTTTTGCAGCATCACCAAGCAACGAACGGAACACTAACTCGGGAACTCTCAAATAGGACGGTCTCCCCATAACCTTTCCCAGTTCTTTCCCAAATTCTTCGTTCCGCTTCGGGTTAGGAGCAGTAAGATTGAACGGACCTTCCGCCTCCTCGTCTTCAAGCAGGAACCGGATAGCTCTTACTTCTTCAACGATGTGGATCCAGGAATACCACTGCTTTCCAGTACCCAGAGGTCCTCCGAGGAAAAACTTATACGGCAATCGCAACCGAGGAAGAACCCCGCCTTTAGAGCTCAGCACAATTCCGGTTCTGATCACTGCACGGCGAACCCCCATCTCCTCGAGGGGGCGAGTTATGCCCTCCCATTCTCGGGCCGCCTCACCGAGAAAGTCCCCGCCTGGAGAAGCATTCTCAGTAACTTCCTCCTCACCTGTACCGTAGTAACCAATAGCCGAAGCCTGAATCAGGACCCGCGGTTTGTCCTCAGCAGACTCCACCGCCTCTCTGACCGCCTCACCTGCCTTCAACCTGCTATTCAGTATTCGGCTTTTCTTACCTGGAGTCCACCTGTCCGGAAACAATCCCTTCCCGGCAATATTTTCTCCGGCCAGGTTTACGATCGCCTCGGATTCTTCAACCCATTCTCCCCATCCGGCAGACGATTCAGCATCCCACCCAACTAGTTCAGCGTCTCCGGGGACATGCCTGTTTTCCGGGCTCCGGGTAAGAACCACTACATTGTGGCCATGCGCCGACAGTTCTTTAATTAACTCTTTACCAATCAGGCCGGTTCCTCCCGTAACGATTACCTGCATTAGAACCTCCTCCGCGTTAAAGCGTCGGAACTCCCGCTAAATTCTGAGGAAACTTATTATCAAAACCGAAACTAATCTTCGAACCCGAATCCTGATTTTACGTTAGCACCACCATCAACATGGATCACTTCACCAGTAACCATCTCCGATTTATCGGATAACAACCAGGCACAGGTATCAGCCACGTACTCCTGAGATCCGCTGCTGTCCCAGTCAAGCGGAGCCAACTCGTCGTACTCCCCAGCCATAGTAGAAAATCCCGGTATACCTCTCGCCGACAGGGTTTTCATCGTGCCCGCGGATATCGAATTGGTTCTGATATCATCATCACCAAGCTGGACGGCCAGCATCTTTGTGAAGTATTCCAGGGCAACTTTGAAGAAATTCATCCAGCCGTACGGGGGCCAGATCCGTTCGGTATCAAAACTTAACG
>CAZYPS010000189.1:0-583 GCA_964649445.1 uncultured Thermotogae bacterium
ATAAAGCATTTACCAGGGGATAATCTCGCCAAGTATGTCATCCCTCTGCCACCGATTAAACAGCAGTGCAAAATCGTAGAAAAAGTAAATGAGTTTATGGCCCTCTGCGATCGCCTTAAGGCCCACTTGAATAAGGCGGGCGAAACCCAGGTCCAGCTAGCCGAAATCATCGTAAACAGGGCGATAGATGGGGAAGTCCCTGATTCGACGGAGAGCCAGTATTGCTCCCAATTTTGATCTTTTTCGATTGTTCGACTTTAAGCTAACCTGAGGTGCTCCAAAATGCCCATTCGCCATGGAATTTGGAAGGTCGGAGCCATCCCTCAACCTCTTCCGGAGATATCCCTAGATCAAGAGAATCTCCTGGAGGAGATGATCGTCCAGGATCCGAGAATTCTATCGGATCGATGGATGATAATCGGCCAGCAGATTACAAATTCTCACGGTGGGGTGGTCGATCTTTTGGCCCTCAATCCCGAAGGGCATTTGATTGTTATTGAACTTAAGCGCGACCAAACGGGAGCATTACCCGTTTGTGTACCCTCTTTAACGGTTGCGTTCAACTCCGGGGCTTGGTAGGTTC
>CAZYPS010000189.1:593-2103 GCA_964649445.1 uncultured Thermotogae bacterium
AGAGCCTCACATCTGATCAAATCGCGGAGATCTACCAGCGCTTCTCTGGCGGAGCTTCCCTGAGCGCTACGTTCCATGAGAGTTTTGGTCATACCCTCGACGAGGAGCAACTGAATGGATCCCACCAGGTAGTTATCGTGGCCTCCTCACTGGACCCCGTTACCGAGCGCATCGTCAACTACTTGAACGGGCTGGAGGTCCCGATCAATGTCATCTTCTTCCAAGTCTTTCGGGACGGTGACGCGCGATACTTGAGCCGTTCATGGTTGATCGACCCTGTCGAGACCGATAGCAAGGCCTCCTCAGGGCATGCCGGGTCCAGGGGGCCCTGGAACCAGGAATACTACGTCTCCTTCGGCCATGACGAAAACCGTCGGCTCTGGGAGGAGGCCCGCAGATACGGATTTATCTCTGGAGGGGGCGGCAAGTGGTACAGCCAGACCCTCTTCTTGCTGTCAGAGGGTGATCGTATCTGGGTGAATGTCCCGAACAACGGTTACGTCGGAGTAGGAAGGGTGACTGGTCAGCCAATTAAGGCCTCCGAGTTCCGAGTGGATGTTGAAGGTAAAGAAGTTCCCTTCTTGGAGGTGGCTGAGGCGGACTATGGCCGAACTGTGTCTGACGACGAAAACTTGGCCGAATATTTCGTCCCTGTTAGATGGATAGACACACGCCCCCTTTCAGAGGCCATCTCCGAGGTGGGCCTATTTGGCAATCAGAATACCGTTTGCCGGCCGCGAACTAGTAAATGGACTCACACTGTGGACCGTCTGAGGCAGTACTTTGACTTGGAAACCGATGAATAGCTTTATACTTTATTGTACATATGGGGCTCTTTATAGATTACTAGAGTGAGATTTTACACTATTTTTATGAGTCGTTGTTTTTTTGGGAAATAAGTTAGAAATATTTTGAGAAGGTGAGGCTTCATGTGTAGATTTTTCGAAACATCTACTAGGCTCTGTAGCTAAAATGTTTATAGTTTGTATAGCTATATTTTGTAATGCTGTTTCTTCATTTTCTCCGTATATATCTCTAAGTTGTTCCATACTGTACAGCACTAAACCAGCCAAGCCATACTAAGGGAGCCCAATAAGGTGCTTTAAACAATAAGCTTTTCCATATTTCAGAAGAGGTGAAGTCAATTGTTAACGCCACTGTTATCATGGCTAGCATATCAATGATAAATATTATACCCCAAAATATTTTTGGTTTTTTTAGTTTGTGTGCGCGATTTTCAAATGCATGTGCTAGAGTAGCACTTGCAGATTCAGGCAATAGGTTCTTAATTCTTTCTTGCAAGTCATCAAGATTACTTTTTTGATTATTTATACTTTCATTTCGCTGATTAATTTCGTGAAGAAGTTTTTTGTTTTGTTCAATGTGTTCGCTTAATTTTTCATATAAATTCTGCGAATTTTTAGCGTATTCTTTGATCTCTTCATTGTATTGATAAACTTCATCCCACGTATCTGACACATTTTTTAGTTTTTCGTTTAGTTCGCTCGTT
>CAZYPS010000190.1:0-2097 GCA_964649445.1 uncultured Thermotogae bacterium
TCGTGGCTTTTGCCAGAACTTCGTCATCATCGTTTCTGACTTCCGCTTTCGTTTTTACAATCCCAAGTTTATTGTTCATTACTCGGGCTCTGACGATAATTTCCTCTTCCAGAGGTACGGGCTGGAGAAACTTGCACTCTAACTTGTAGGTTGGAGTAACCTTTCCTGTTTTTGCCATTGCCGCCCATGCCGAAGCTTCGTCAAGCATTGTGGTGATTATTCCTCCATGGGCCGTATTCTTGAAACCCTGATAGAGATTCTTCAGCTCCGTCCTGGTGAGGAGCCACTCTCCTTCCTGAGTAAAATCCAATTCCAGTCCTATTGGGTTATCGCCACATCCAAAACATCGGTTCTCGTCCCCCGACCAGTCGAATGTAGTCATTGAATAGCTCCTATCCCTGTTTAAGGAATTTTTAGGTAAAAATAAAATGGGAGCCCGGAGGTTTCCGGACTCCCATTGAGTGTCGAACTTTAGTGTTTTGTTAGAAAATTATCGGATATACGGGGAACAATGAGGCAAAGAGTATGGATACAACGGACATCAATTTTGCCAGAATATCCAGCGAAGGTCCTACCGTATCTTTAAGCGGGTCGCCGACCGTGTCACCGACTATGCTTGCGTCGTGTGCCTCCGAATTTTTGCCGCCGAAGTTTCCTTCCTCAATGTACTTCTTAGCGTTGTCCAGTGCGCCACCCGTGTTGGCACAGTAAATTGCGAGCTGGAGACAGGATAGCAAGGCACCAATCAGAAAACCGGCCAGCGCAAGCCTGCCCAGCACCAGCCCGACAATTATCGGCATGAATACAGCCAGCAGGGACGGTACCACCATTCTTCGAAGTCCACCGGCTGACGTAATCGATATACACTTATTGTAATCCGGCTTGGTTTCGCCTTTTAGGATTCCGGGCATTTCCTCAAACTGGCGTCGGACTTCCTGGACCATGGTTCCTGCCGTATCGCTAACTCCCCTTATCAACAGGGAAGAGAATACGTAAGGGATCATGGCGCCGAGGAACAGAGCGGCCACCACGGATCCACCTATGCCCGGTTCCGAAGAAAGTATTTCAATCGTAGGTACTTTGACGGCTTCCGCACTGCCAATGGCGGACCACATATAGGCCGCAATCAACGCCAGGGCCGAAAATGCTGCTGACCCAATTGCGAAGCCTTTTCCTATTGCGGCTGTCGTGTTACCGATCGAGTCAAGCTTGTCCGTCCTTTCTCTTACGCTTGGATCCAGACCAGCTCCTTCTGCAATCCCTCCTGCGTTATCCGCTATCGGTCCATAAGTATCTACGGAGACAGTTATAGCGACGAAAGAAAGCATACCGAGCGCACCGTATGCTACGCCCATCAACCCGGCGAGCCAGTAGGTTATCATGACCGCCAGTGCTATGGCGAGGGCGGGAACTAACGTGCTAAGCATACCAACGGCCATTCCAGAAGTAACACCGACCGCCGTTCCGGAATCGTTCATTTCGGCTATCCGCTGTACCGGACTGAATTCGGCAGAAGTGTAGTATTCCGAAATATAACCGATTGTAATTCCAACCAGTGCCCCAGTTAGAACCGACCAGAAGGGGGCAAAGTTCATCGGAGAAATCCAGATAATGACGAATGCGAATACTGCCGTCAACAGAGCAGCAATTCTGGTTCCGTTCATCAACGTAGACTGCATGCCCTCTTCTCTTTTGCTCATCCTAATATACTGGACTCCAAGTATACTAGCAAATATACCCGCAGCAACTATCAGCATCGGCGTTAATATTGACCACCAGAAGTGCGAAGTGGACAAGCCGACACTCAGTCCGAAGCTTCCCAACATTCTTTCAAGAGACGGAGCTACGCTCCCTTCGACTCCCTGACCGACGAATACGTAAAGCATTATAACTATTACGGAGATGATCGATCCAATGAAAGATTCGAGTAAATCAGCGCCCAGCCCACCGACATCTCCTACGTTATCTCCTACGTTATCAGCTACCGAGGCAGGATTTCGCGGATCGTCTTCGGGCAAGTCCTGCTCTACTTTTCCAACCAGATCTGCTCCCATATCGGCTGCCTTGGTGTAAATTCCTCCACCGACACGGTCAAAT
>CAZYPS010000191.1:0-2080 GCA_964649445.1 uncultured Thermotogae bacterium
TCTTCGCTTCGTCTCACATACTCCCCGTAGTTGAACGGATCTGTGACAGGGTGGCGATTATCCGGAAAGGAGAGCTGGTGACCGTAGAGGAAATTGACGATCTCAAAGAGGGCATGCTCAGGAGCATCGAGATTCAATTTGCCGACCGGCCGCCCGAGGAAAAGTTCAAAAAACTGCCCGGAGTGGAGGAAGTCAACTTCGAGGATAGTCGGCTCCGATGCAAAGTGGTTGGTAGGCTGGATGATCTGATCAAGGAAGCTGCCAATTACGAAGTGGTTAACGTCATCAGCCACGAGCCGAACCTGGAAGAGATATTTTTGAAGTACTACGAAGGAGAGGGTGAAGGGGTGGAAGCCAATGCTTAACAACGTGTTACTGAAGACGCTGAAGGACAAGCGGAAGACGTTTGCCTGGTGGAGTCTGGGCGTAACCCTGCTGGTCTTCTGGTACAACATAATGTATACGACCATCGAAGGAGTCGACGTTTCAGCGATAAACCAGATGATGGAAAGCCAGTTCATTCAGGGCTTGATCGGTGGAGCTTACGATTTGACTTCACCGGAGGGCTGGTTGAGCGCCGAATTGTTGCCGCTGCTCGGCCCCCTGATTTTCATTGTATTTGCCGTTTCGTTTGCTACGTCGACGCTTACGGGCGAGGAAGAGAAGGGCACGTTGAATCTATTGCTTACCAATCCAATTTCAAGACTGTCGGTATATACTCAAAAGTTTTTTGCACTGACCGTGGGTTTACTCGCCCTGGGTCTCGTCTTCTGGGTTGGTAACATCATCGGAACAACTTCAGCCGATATGGGACTTTCGTTTTTCTCACTTGCCGAAGTCACGGTTAGCCTGGTCCTCCTGGGCCTACTGTTCGGTGCTTTTTCGCTTGCCCTTGGAGGATTGACCGGAAAGGACGGGCTAAGCAAGGGAATTGCCAGCGCGGTTGGTATAATCTCGTACCTGCTAAACTCCATGTCCGAAATCGTCGATAGCCTAGAACCGTTCCAGCCGGTATCGGTCTTTCATTATTACGGAGGCGGAGAGGTTCTACGTAACGGAATAGACTTCGGCGACGTCGGTATCTTACTAGCGGGAACGGTTGTTCTGTTCGCAATAGGCATGTACGGGTTTCAACGGCGGGATATCGGGACATGATATCCAGTCGGTCGAGCGGAGGAGCCCAGCTCGATATTAATTTGGTTCAATTAATCAGCAGAGATCTCTCTATTCGTTACATTATGAAACGGCCGGATCTTTGCTTATCGACGTTCCCACCCCCATTCTTTCTTTCCCCCCTCAAGGGGGAAATGAACACCTAAGGAACCTTTTTGTTAGTAGATTTGAAACCGGTTATGCGGACCTATCGGCCGGGAACAGGTACACGGCCTGCTATTAAGAAGTTCCAATTCTTTCCACTCTCTGTTTATCCTCGACGCTTTAGCGAAACTACCGTAATCGCCAGAAAACCAACCATGAAAGCAAATAACGCCATAAATTGAGGCCAGATCCTTCCTATCCCCCATCCTTTTAACATAACGGCCCGGTTTGCCTTGACCACGTAGGACACTGGTATGAGGTACGAGGCCGGTCTAAGCCAGCTCGGAACTGCTTCCAGGGGCCAGAAAATCCCGGAAAGCAGGAAGGCCGGCAGGGTGACGAAGGGAATGAACTGGACGGCCTGGGACTCCCGTCGGGCAAAGCTGGATAGCAGGATGCCCAGCGACTGACATACGACGGCGAGAAGAGCGGTTATTCCGAAAGCCAGAAAAACGTTTCCGACAATAGTGATATGAAATACGAGTATCGCTACTACCAGGAGTAACGCCACCTGCATGACTCCCACTACCCCGAAGGCCAGGGCGTAACCAGTTACCAGCTCTTCCTCATTCAGCGGAGTTGCTAACAGTCTATCCAGGGTACCGGTGGTTCGTTCTCCGACGAAAGTAACTAGAGTAAGGACGGTCGCAAGGAGGTAGACTACGAACGCAATTATGCCGGGAACGAAAAAGTCAATGAATTCCACGTCTTCTGCATAGACCGAGATCCTGTTTATCCGAATCGGAGGACTACGACCGGCCTT
>CAZYPS010000192.1:0-2052 GCA_964649445.1 uncultured Thermotogae bacterium
TGAGTACGAAGTAACTCTGACCGTGACGGATGACGAGGGCGCGAAAAGCAATATCAAAGGGACAGTAGATGTAGCCTCTGATACGCCGCCGACACCCGGTTCCGGCTGATGCGACTGATAATTATCAAGTTACGGTAAATTGTTTGGCCATTGTTAAACTTTAGTCTGGATAGATGTAACTCGGTAAAGTGACGGATGACCTTAATCGTAACCAGGTAATCGATTATAACTAAGCGTTCTGATAGTTGGGACTTGCCGAGAAAATCTTGTATACTTCATTTTACCTGAAATGTTCTAGAGCTTTTAGCAATTTATTTATATTATTTGTGAGAAGGTTTACTAATTCTGGGTTTTCGGAATTGAGGTAGAATCACAATAACGGGAGGCGAAAATAGGTGAAAAAACATTATCGTAGTATCCTGTCGATCGGTTTATTGTCGGTTTTGATCGTTTCGTTGGTCTTTATGTTGACTGGATGTGGGCTTTTTAAACGACCCGAAGCGAATATTGAGGTCTCTCCGGATTCTATAACTGTCGGTGATGTGGTAACTTTTGACGGTGGAAGTTCCGAGCCAAGTGAATCGACTGGTGAAATTACGTCCTACAATTGGACGTTCCCTGACGAATTTAATTTAGGTTCGGATCCGGACGAAGAAGTTCAGACGGGAAGTTTTGACACAGCTGGTACTTATACAGTCAAATTGGAGGTCACCGACGATCTCCAGGGCACTGATGAGGAAAGCGTAGAAGTGGATGTTAGCTAATGTAGTTAGGATCAAAATAGACAATTTGAATAAAAACCTCTCCGGTTTAACTAGCCGGAGAGGTTTTTATTTTTCCAGCGGTTTAGGTAGTAGACTTATTGATTGGGAAACCACCTTTTTATTCGAATATCTTATCATTTCCTCCCTTACCTGCCCGTATCCTCAGTGCAGGAAGCCTACCAGCTTTAAGAGAACTTTGATGTGAACCTATCTGAGACCTATCTATTACTTTTGAAGGATCCTGGATTGAGTTAAATAGGTTGAAGAGTTGTGATTAAGACCCTAAGAAACGAGCTGGAGTAATTATTTCTGTGGTTGGATAGGATTTAGTAATTTAGTTTCAAGTGTAAGGGGGTAAAAAGTTCTTGAGAAGTGGAAATGAAATCTACGATCTATCCGGAGTCCCCGCGGAGACCCCGGACAGTTTCGGTTTATCTTAACACGAGCGTTTTGTTTAACTCGCTTCTTTCTATTTCTCCGTCCGGTCCCCTGACCGTTACGGAGTAGAGGTAGACCCCGTTGGGCACTGATTTCCCCGTATCGTCGGCCAAATTCCACTGGAATGTATTTCCCTCTCTCCAGTCACTGTCGAAGATAGTTTTTCCCAGGAGGCTATATACCTTAACTCTTATTTGATAGACGTTTTCTCCTATTGCCCTGAATTTAGTAGATGGAGAAAATTTGTCCAGTACTGCTCTTGCTTCTTTTAAAACCAGATCATTCAAACTTAATTCCGAAGTGTTCGGGGAAACTGTTATTTTAGTCGATTCAGTATTATTACCGTTAATCGTTCCGGTTATTTCGTACTCTCCGGGGTCGGTATTCTGGGGGGCAACCACTCTGTATGTTATCTCTTTTGTTGTTCCAGACTCTACGATCGGCCAGTTGAACCTGATCTTCCTTTTCTCGAGTTCTTGCGGAGAGTCCGGCCTGACTACCTCCTTTATCTCCAGCGGTTTCGGGACGGATTCCTCCACGGTCAGCCCTCCCTGGAGGGTTAAAGGCATCTTGGCTCTTGAATTTACGGTAAATATTTCCCCTGGACTGACTGACTCGCCGCTGTTCTTCTCTACGGTTCGAGAAATTGAGGGCGTGTTGAATATTAGTCTCATTTTGCCTGCTCCGTAAGTATTGTCGGGTCCGGTTTTCCCCAGATCTTTTGCGTTTTGTTTCAGGGCTTCCTTTAGCTCAGGAAGATCGAGTTCTGGGGACCGGGAAAGAATCAGCGCACCTGCACCGGCCACGTAAGGGGCCGCCGCCGAGGTGCCCAGGAAACTCCGATAGGTGT
>CAZYPS010000193.1:0-2032 GCA_964649445.1 uncultured Thermotogae bacterium
GTTTGCTCGTCGCCTCAATGTCCTCGCGCCGGTCGAACACCAATTTTACCGGCTTATCTGACTCGTGGGCTAGTATTGCAGCAAGTGCACCAACCTGGGAGGGAACGTCCTCTTTCCCCCCGAATGCACCACCCGTCTCGAGCTGAACCACCCGGACTTTATTGATCTGATATCCAAGCACCGTCGAGACAGCGTTTTGAACGTAAAACGGGCACTGTAGAGTCCCATGTATTTCCATTTCCCCCCGCGATTCGGGAATCGCAGTCATACCCTGGGGCTCGATGTAGGCATGTTCCTGGTGACCGGTCCGATATTCGTTTTCTTCAACCACGGGAGCTTCCTCCAGCGCCTGGTCGACGTTCCCTTTTTCCAGAACCAGTTTGTCGTAGAGGTTTCCTTCTTCGTTTACGTCATCCTGAGCTACCTGGGGACTCCCTTCTTCCAGCGCCTCCAGCGGATCGAAGACGGCGTCGGTCTCTTCGTATTTAACCTGGACCGCTTCCGCCCCCCGCTCGGCAATTTTCTGGTCGCTAGCGGCAACAAGAGCAACGGGCTCTCCGACGTATCGAACCTTCTCGGAAGCGAGGGCTGGCTGATCATCCTCAATAACCGGAACCACGTTTGAACCCGGAATATCCTCCGCAGTAACGACGGTATCGACACCCTCGATTTCTTCCGCTTTCGAAGTATCTATGGACTTGATTATTCCGCTCGAGATAGGACTGCGACCGACGGCGGCGTAAAGTAAGCCCTGTGGTTTGAAATCGTCAGCATAAACTGCTTTCCCGGTAACTTTATCTACCGCGTCGACTCTGGTCTCGCCCTTGCCGACCGTCCCCGGATTATCTGCTGTTGATGGTGAGTTATCTTTATTGCTAGAATTTTCCATTATTCCCCCCGGTTCACTGGTTAACTTAAAAATTCAGCTAGTCCACGGATTCATTTCTCTTAACTTTTCGTAAACTAATTCTGGTAAATATATTGATGATACTCAACTTCTAAAATGGTATTCCAAATTAATCACTAACGCTAACTTTTAGAGGGCACTTTGTGATAGTCCAGCAAGACCGCAGGCGATCCTCTCAGAGATTGAGTAAAGTTAATGAAACCGTTAGCCCGGCCATTACGAGTTTGCGAACGATAGCAGCCGGGGCTCCCATGCCCCGGCGATTGTTAACAGAAGATCTTTATCGGAACTGCAGACCAGTCCAGGAGCCCAACTTGCTTATTTAAGAATAAAACCGGGAGGCTATCTCGTTTTGTTCTTTCACGTACTCGAGAATTTCCCGGTCGCACAGTTTTCCATCTTCGACCAGGACCTCCCCGTTGACCATGTTGAAATCGACACCTTTAGTGTCGCACATCAACAGAGCGGAAACCGGGTCGGAGAGCCCTCCGGCGTATTCCAGCCGGTTTAGGTCAACCATGACTAAATCAGCAGCCTTGCCGGGTTCAATCGAGCCGAGCTCGTCTTCTCTACCCAGAGCCCTCGCTCCGCCGATAGTCCCGAACCGAAGAACTTCCCGAGGGGTGATCGCGTCCGCGCCGTACTTCACTCTCTGGAGCAGCATCGCCTGGCGGAGTTCCTTAATCATGTTCGAAGTATCGTTGCTTGCAGATCCGTCAACCGCCATGCTCACCTTTATATCCGTATCCTTCATCTTCACGACAGGAGCAATACCCGATCCGAGCCTCATATTTGACGAGGGGCAGTGAGACATTCCTACTCCGGTATCTGACAACTTTTCGATCTCTCTATCGTTCACATGGACTACGTGAGCGAACCAGACTCTATCATTAAGCCAGCCCAGTTCTTCCATGTAATCGACAGGCCTCATCCCGACTTCATCCATGCAAAACTCGGTCTCATCTTCGGTCTCGGCAAGATGGGTATGGAGAGTCAGGTCCTCTTCCTTTGCCAGCTCAGCGGTATCCTTCATGATATCGTCTTTGACGGAAAAAGGAGAGCAGGGCGCAAGCGCCACTTTCGTCATCGCGAACTTCTCTCGGTCGTGGTGCTCGTTGATGACCC
>CAZYPS010000194.1:0-2026 GCA_964649445.1 uncultured Thermotogae bacterium
CGGTCTTTGATTGGCCCGGCAGAAGCTGGACTTTCTCTTCCTCCACCGTATAGTCCCAGTTTTCTTCCACGGTTACCTCGATTTCGTAGGTATCCGTCAGGTTACCGGTATTCGTTATCTCGATCCTTCCTTCGCCGGAGGTCCCGGGACCGACTCGAGGCGGCTCTGCCACCCAGTCCACTTCAACGCTCGGTACCGATTTTACCTGGATATAGGTGGTCCTGGTCGCTTTTTCAGTTCCAGTCGTCGATTCCGCAATCATCGTTATCTCGTACTTCCCCGCCTTCGCGTCGTCGGGCACGTTTATATTCGCAAAAACTGGCTTGTTCTCGTCGGGGGTCAGACTGACCTGGTCCGTCACGGGTAGACTGGTCCAGCCTTCCGGTAGTTCCAGAGTAAGCTCGTAAGTATCCGAAGACGATCCTTCGTTCTTCAACGTAAAAACGTGGGTAACAAGCTCCCCCGGCTCGGCTATTTTAAGGTCGGTAGCGGAAATAGACACTTCCGAGGCCCCGGCCTGGGTGTTCGGGATGAAAGCCACCAGGAAGAAACAAATAAATAATGCCGAAAATAGGAGGGATCGGTATATATAATTTCTTTCCATAACTTTTCCAGGTCCCGGGATTTTAGAGTATTTACTTAAACGAAATCATCACTAAGATAGAATTTTAGCTTAAAACCAGGACTGGAGAAATGAAGTTCGGATATATTGCAACGTGAGGTTTGTACGTTCGATAGGTGTAATTCGGGCAAGATTATGGAATTAATAATGAAGGTTAAACAGGCCTCCTTATTAGATCGGCCGAGTTATGACTTTGGCAACAAATTTATAACGGTTTGCCCCCTGTAGTTTTAGAAATGAGTAAAAGGATTAATAAGTACTGTATCCACTAGTCCTTCCAATCACTGACGATCTAGCATTTCAGGAGTCAGCCAGTTGCCTCTTCAGCGTCGCTTTCAGGGACCTCAATAGGCAACCCGCCCTGAATTAAGCGATCACCGCCAAAATCCATTGTCACTATTGCTTGATAATACTGGCCCGACTCTAAACTTCCCCCGGCTTCGTCTTCCTTTACTGTTATTGTACGTTTTTCTCCAGGTAATGTGGGGAATTTATCAATTTCGAATTCTTTGATTGTTTCACCCTGAATATCTCGTATCTCCACCCGACCAGTGGTCTGTAAATGAGCCGTACCGTCATTTTCATAATTAACGGATAATTTTAAAGGAGAACTTTTTTCGAGTTTTATATTGGTAATTTTTGCGCTCTTGATCCTATTGTGAGGATCTTTCTGCAAAATTTTTATTGCGTAGCTAACGGATATTCTGGTTGTCACGGGCTGATCTTCTTCTACCGGTTGAGTCTCCTCGGAGGCCAAAATTAGGGCCCAGTGATCTCCCGACGTGTCTTCTGGAACCGCTAACTCCACCGAAACTTCCCGTCTCTCACCCGGTTCCAGAGACAAGGAAGTTGGTGAATACAATATCCAGTCAGCACAGGACCTTTCGAGGCCACCGGGGTTTTTTACCTGTAGGTCTCCTGAGGGGGTCCTCCACCAGTCCATAAGCTCTAAGTTAACTTCCACGGGTTCCTCACCGGTATTGTGGAGCGAAATAGTTTCCGTCGTCGATTCTCCTGGAGGAAGTTCCACTATCAAACTTAACGGAGCCACTGCCAGCTTGGCACTCGCTGAAATGGAAATTAAGAGAAGCGACAACAATAAGGAAAACGAAGTAAGTGTGAATTTGCTTTTGCTATTTAGCATCTTTCAGCCCCTTTTGTTTTGATCATGTTACTACTTATTAATCCTTAGAAATAAACGAAATTCGTCGTTACGAATTTATGATTCCGTCTAATTTGCCAACCACTGATCTAACTTTTCAGAAACGCTTATCTTACTAACCTTGGTTCTGGATATTTCTATTCGACCCCTGGCAGAGACCCCGGATCACGGAGTTATGTTGAATTTTCCGAAACCGTAAAGTTTATGGTAAAAGTCAACACGTCCTCTGCAGAATAATCCTC
>CAZYPS010000195.1:0-2016 GCA_964649445.1 uncultured Thermotogae bacterium
TAAATATTACCAGAAGAAAAGTCGATGAAGCCGACGTGCTCGTCGGCGGTTCTCGAGCGCTCGAACTTTTCGATGATCTGGAAAAGGAGAAGTTCGAGATTACTGGAGAACTGGAGAAAGTAAAAGGTTACATAGAGAAAAACTATCGGGAGAAAAAGGTCGTCGTGCTGGTCTCGGGTGATCCCGGCCTGTACAGCCTCTTGTCCTATCTTAGGCGTGAATTCTCTCCGAAGGATCTCGAGGTGATACCAGGTATCAGTTCGATGCAACTGGCATTTGCTCGAATGAAGTCTACCTGGCAGAACGCCGAAATAACCAGCTTACACGGTAAAAACGACGAAAAGAAAGTTATGGAACTGGTTAAGAATAACGAGAAAGTTGGCGTATTTACCGACCGGGAGTATTCGCCGGATTGTATTGCCCGGTTGCTCATTGAAGAAAACGTCCGTAATAGAAAAGGAGCAGTATTCACGGACCTTTCCTACGGTTCGGAGACCAAGTTTACCGGAAGCCTCGAACAAATATCGAATCGGAAGTTCGATACCCCCAATTTGATGGTGATAGTCGATGAGCAAGTGGAAATATAAGACCCCGGGGATACCCGATAACCAGTTCGTTAGAGGCGACGTTCCCATGAGCAAGGAAGAGGTCAGAACCGTAATGATATCTAAAATGAGGCTAAAAGAGGATAGCGTGGTTTATGACATCGGATCCGGTACCGGATCAGTCGCTGTAGAGGCTGCCCTTATTGCAGAGGAAGGATCCGTTTTTGCGGTGGAAAAGTCCAAAGAAGGGATAGAGTTAATTGAGGAGAACGTTGCCGGGTTCGGTCTCGATAACGTCGAAGTTATCCACGGGAAGGGATCCAGAGAAGTTAAAAGATTAAAACCTGCTGATCGGGCCTTCATTGGCGGAAGTGGGGGTAGACTGGAGAAGATTATTGACGTAGTTGACGAAAAGTTAAGACCGGACGGAAGGATCGTCCTCCCGGCGATAACTATCGAGACTCTGGGCATTGCAAAAGAAAAGCTGTTTGAGATGGGCTATGACCCCGAAGTGATCAGTCTTACAGTTACCAGGACCCGTAAAGCCGGGGAAAAGACGATGTTCGACTCAACCAGGCCGGTTTTCGTGATTAGTGGAGTAAAAGGGGGATAGCAATGCCGGTATATTTCATTGGCGCTGGTGCCGGAGACCCAGAACTAATTACGGTTAAAGGCAAACACATTCTCGGTAAAGCTGATACCATAATTTATGCCGGGTCCCTAGTCAATCCGGACGTGTTGGATTACGCGCCAGAAACTGCCGAGACATTCAACAGCGCGGAGATGAACCTGAAAGAGATCATGGAGAAAGTAATACCTCCCGCCAGGGATGGTAAGATCGTGGCCAGGGTCCATACTGGAGACCCCTCGATTTACGGCTCACTTCAGGAACAGATAGAATTTCTGGAAAGCCGGGGGATCGATTACGAAGTGGTCCCGGGGGTCAGTTCGCTAGTTGCCGCGGCCGCCGCTGTAGGACGTGAGTATACCCTTCCGGACGTATCACAGTCCGTCATCGTGACGAGGCTCGAGGGGAGGACTCCGGTACCGGAGGGGGAGAGCCTTGAGAAGCTAGCGGTCCACCGGACTTCGATGGCGATATTTCTGAGCGTTCACATGATAGACAGGGTTGTTGATGAGCTCGAGGCCGGATACGAGGATGACACCCCCGTTGCCGTAGTCGAAAAAGCTTCATGGCCCAAGGAAAAAGTGGTCAAAGGCAGGCTGGAAAACATAACGAGTAAGGTCAAGGAAGCCGGGATAGAGAAGACGGCAATAATCCTGGTCGGAGATTTTCTCGATGCGGAATTTTCCCGGTCGAAGCTTTACGACAAAAGCTTTAGCCACGAGTACAGGAAAGGAAGGCGGGAGAAAAAAGCAATTCTCGTGACTAGCTTTGGTACAACCCACGAAGAAACGAGAAGGAAGACCATAGGGGCGTGCGAAAATAAAATTGCCGAAAAGTTCGAGG
>CAZYPS010000196.1:0-2009 GCA_964649445.1 uncultured Thermotogae bacterium
GGAATGAAGAAAAGGAAATAGACGATGGGTTAAATTGGGTAATGATCGGAGAGAGGTTAAAAGATCAATTTAATTCAGAAAGCCTTAGCGCAGACTTTTCCTCCTCGGACGAATCCGGTACTATACAACCGAACCACAGTTTCTTGGGTACTGCCAAATTTGACTTAGAACCGAATTTCGGTCAACTTTTCATCGGGAAAAAGGCAAATTCGAGTCTGGGTGGTAGGGGAGGCTCGGAAGGCGAAGCGAAAGCCTCAATTTATGCACAGGGTTTTGAGGGCAAACCTACCTTCAAACGGATAGCGGGGAAAGGTGAATTGACTCCTCTAACTTCGTCGAGTCAGTCGGAAGAAATTAGGTGGTGTGGAAAGGGTTATATACCGCTTGTATCAGAACTGGACTCGGAATCAGGGATAGATTTAGAAAAAGTATCAGACGATTTTTTGAGCCTAATTAGTATAGAAGGAAATAAAAGTGATTTTTAGAAGAGGTTAAAGTACAAAGTATAGTTGATAAGTTCAAAGTTAAATCTCATATTTACCACTGAAAACGGGAAAATATGAAAAAAAATATAACTAAATTTCGATTAAAGACTTTCCTGGACCTCTTTTCGATGTTTCTGGTTGCTGCCATTTTTATTTCAATGCCAGCGTATGCAGATCAAGTACAAACCCCTTCCTGTACCTGCGGAGAGGACAGTTCATGTGAATACAATTTTACACCTACTGAAACGACAACAACCATTTGGGTCGAGAAGAGCGGAGCTAGTTACGAAATTCGTGGGGGTCCAAAAGATGGTGAAGTTTATTATCCTGGCACTACAATTCTAGAAGGAACAAGTGGTCCAGATCTTATAATTGGTAGTCAGAAAGGAGACATTATAAAGGGAGGCAATGGCGACGATACTATCTGCGGTGAACCTGACAAAGCTGGAGGATCGGGTGTAGACGAAATTTATGGGGGACCCGGCGCTGATTATATCTGTGGGGGAAAACAAGATGACTTCTTATACGGGAACTCTGGGGACGATGTAATTGAAGGCAATAACGGAAAAGATACGATTGACGGTGGATCGGGTAATGATTGCTTATATGGAAACAATGCTAAAGACGAGATAGGGGGTGGAACAGGAGATAACTATATTGACGGTGGCAACGGCAAAGACGATTGTTATGAGGCTGATAGCATTGATAATTGTGAGAATATCGAGGAACATGCAATCCGATTAGAGAAGAAAACTGACGGTCAAAACGCAGATATTTCGCCAGGTCCAATGATTGAGGTAAACCAAACCGTTAACTGGACTTACACAGTTACTAATGTTGGTAGCCAAAATCTCGGTGATATCGAGGTTTCTGACGATATGGGAACACCTAATGATTCTTCTGACGATGAGGATATTTGTACTGTGAGCTTAAATGGAGGTAAGTCAGAAACATGCAGCTTTTCTGAAGCGGCCGGGATGGGCCAGTACACTAACGAAGCTGAAGCTAGTGAAACAAAAGGTGGCAATACTTACACAGATACTGATCTAAGCCACTATTTCGGCACGGCTTTCTCAGTTAACCCATCGGAATTACAAGCTGAGATTACTCAGGAAGACAATCTGGATAAGTGGAATTCCGGTGATTTAGATAAGTTAAAGTTTAAACCAGTTTCTGATTCAGCTTCTTACTCCCTGGAGGTAAACTTTGCCTATCCCTCAGGTTACGACGTAAGCGTGGATTATACTGTTGATCTTGGAAAAGCAAGTCCTGGCTCTCTGCAGAAGGACCCACTAATTTTGGATAGCAGTAAGAGTCACGGGGGGAACATTAGTGAAAAATACATCCCACGTGATGGTAATGGGACCCTCGAACTTAGAGCCGAAGGTGATTTTGACGGTGTTCTCACCCAAACCGATGGTGATTTTACCCAGAAGTACGATCTTTTTGTCGACCCCCAAAAACTGGTTGAGGATTATTCTGCAGAGGACGTGTTGACTTTTACCATAAACTTTACGGTTTCGG
>CAZYPS010000197.1:0-2004 GCA_964649445.1 uncultured Thermotogae bacterium
TTAGATACAGCGAGAAGATACTGGAAAAGAACGAGATAAGCGTGGAAACGATAGATCTTTCGGAAATTCTGGGCCAGGCCAGGGCTCTTGACGAATCCTCATCCGAGGTTCAAACAAGTCTTCAGGAGATCGAGGAGTACGTTACTACCGGCCAGGTCCCCCAGGAATCTCTGGTGAAAATTGCAAAACTAAAACGGGTTCTAAATCGCTGGGTGGACGAAAACGACCTCGACGCCACGGCGGTCCAGTGCTGGTCAGCGCTTGAAGAGTACTATGGCGTTGTGCCATGCACGGCTATGAGCATGATGAGCGAAGACTTATTCCCCAGTGCCTGCGAGGTAGACGTAATGGGAGCACTTGGGATGTTTATTCTCGAACTGGCTTCTAAGAAACCCGCGGCATTGACGGATTTCAACAATAATTACGGGGAAGAGTTAGATAAACTTGTAACTTTTCACTGCAGTAACTTTCCGAAAAGCTTCTTCGAAGAACCGGAGATGAATTATCAGGACATATTAGCGGACGACCTCGGCAAGAATAACTGCTATGGAACTATGGTAGGGCGAATAGCCTCCGGCCCAGCTACGTTCTTTAGGCTATCTACGGCCGACAACAAAGGGAAAATACGGTCCTACCTCGCCGAGGGAGAATACACCGATGACGAACTCGATACCTTTGGCGGATACGGAGTAGCAAAAATAGATAATCTCCAGGAATTGATGCAACACGTTACCAATAATGGCTTCGAACATCACGTCGCGGTAACGAAAGATGCCGTTGGAGAAAGTATCGCGGAAGCCTTAGAAAATTACCTGGAATGGGATATTTACTTTCATTCGGGCTGAAAGACTGAAAAGTCCAGGTGAGTTAATATTTTTTTACACAATGTCCTGAACCCGTCACGCTTCGTGGCGGGTTCAATTCATTCGTGGAGTTGCTGAGACTTTTTCTCCGTTCTGTTTACCTGGACTTAAACCATGTAAATAATTAGGGGGATATAAACGATTAGGGTCGCAACCGTATGAATTGATAAAGTATTAAGGACGAATTGTTTCTCCTCTTCGTCCCTGGCTTCCAGAAATATAGGAGTGACGAACGGGGGTGGAAGCACAAGCATTGTTACGAAGGCCAATACGAAAGTATGGCCAAAATTCAAAACACCGTTAAATATCAACCCTCCCAGCCCCACACCTAAAGCAATCAGAACTATAAGTCTGATTACTGTAGTCAAAAGTGCCTTTTTAAGACCCTTTGGGTTGAACTGCAGTTCGTACCCAATAACCAGGCAGATGAGAGGGACTACCAGGGCTCCAAGGTAGTTCAAGGTGGTTAAAATTACGTTCATAAACTTGCCCTGCGAGACCCCTTCAAAAATACCTAAAGTTCCAAACAATAAACCGAGCAAGATTCCAATTACCGGAGGGGACTTCAAAAACATCAAAACTGCGGGCTCTTTTTCGCTTTCCTTCTGAGCCATCCTGATCAAGAGAGGTACCAGGATCAGAAAAACGAAAGTCACCTGGCCAAAGTCCACGATGGCGAACTTAAACAATTCTGATTCTCCGAAAGTAGCCTGGAATACCGGGTATCCGAGCATTCCGGCCTCAAAGCCCGTCATCAGGAAAGGGAAAACACGGGACTCCATGTTAAATATCCGGGTAATTAACTTGCCCAGAAAGAATAAACCACCGCAGAGCCCAAACATCAGAGCAAAAACTGCGAGGTACTTTGGTTGAAACTTAACTGACGAGAAAGCAGTGAAAAGTAGTGCAGGCAAGCCGATATTGACGACAATATCTTTTACACCGTCGACTGTCTCTCTTGATAAAAAATCGAACTGCTGGAGTAGCTTACCTCCAGCTATCAGGATAATAACGGGCAATACGTTATAGGTTATCAGTAGATACTGGGAGTCCATGATTACTCCTTTTCCCAGATCAAACCACATGAGTTCGCCGGAAAGAAATTAATATCTGTCATCAAATGTACCTCCTTAAGAAGGTA
>CAZYPS010000198.1:0-1949 GCA_964649445.1 uncultured Thermotogae bacterium
CCCCATCTATCATTTAAATGCCTTTTTGATAAAGACCTAATATTTTCAGTTTTGATGTAGCTTTCCTTATCCACTCCACACTCGGGCGGTTCGTTCCAGTATTATACACACAGTAGGGTGAATCTTTGGGCTCACCCGGAACGTGATTTACGGAATTACCGCCGCCAGCACGGGGACTGGCGGCTACTTAGATTTAAAACAGGGACCGGCGGGTACTTAAATTCTAAAATAGGGACTAGGGGCCGCTACTAATAGTGGTTCTGAAACGAGGACTGGGGTATATTTAGATTCTAAAATGGGGAATCGTATTGCTTGGGGCTTTATAAGGAACTGCCCCCCCTCAATGGTGAGCGATATGAGACTTATTATTTCCTTCGGTAAAACGGCATTTCTTGAATCCAATTATGAACTGTTAATTCCATAAACAAAATTCTTCGAGAAAACCTTCGGCTTTACTCTCTCCGTATAAGGGTTGGTCCCTTCTCAGGAAACCCGTCAAGGACCACCGGTGAGTGTTGAACTTCAAACCATTCTCTAAACTTATCGTAGTCGAGATTATCGGGCCAATCCTCTTCGTTTCGCCACCACTTTTCCAGCTCGTTTCGGAATAATTTCCGATAATTGCTTTTGAGGTAACTCTCCAGGTCTCCTGTAGCTTCCGTATCGGGAATTATGTAAGCAGAGGGTTTATCGTTGACTTCTTCTATGGAGAACTTACGGCCGTTCTCTTCCAGGTTATTGTTCCAGGCGACGAATGGTTCCTTTGACTTCAACACGATAACGCCAAAATTTACCATGGGTAGCACGATATCACCTCTTCAGTCGCAAGTCAATTAAAACGACTTCCGCTATTAAATTCCCAGCTCGAAGAACGAATCCTGCTCCAGGTGCGGCAGATACTTACTCGCCGCCTTCGTGATGTTTTCTTCCTCTGCAACAAAAAGCCACCTTTCCTCGTCACGCTTCGGGAGTCCGGAGAACATACGGCGGTCAACGTAGTATTTTTTACCGCTCTTGCTGCGATCAAACTTCATATTAGCGGTATAAGTGACGTTTCCCTCCGAGATTTCCTCAAGAATCCTCTCTCCCTCTTCAGGTAAGGCGCTTATTACGTCGACTATAGCTTCCGGGGTTTGATCTAATAAATAAACTCGGATTGAATTATCGAAAGATTCAACGTGGCAATGACCGGGATATTTGTTGAGGTGGTCAATTTCCTCGAGCTCACTTTCTACAGCGGTTATGTCCTCTTCCGGCACCGGATTTTTTCCTTCAGGGACCAAAAAAGGTTCGTGTTCCGGATCTTCGTATGTCTCGTATCCTGACGGGAGCTCATCTACTTTTTCGCCAGCGTCATGGCTGGAGAAAAAGAATGAGTCCGGGTCTTCCTCGCCTTCCGGTTTCTGTAGAGTATACTCCATTCCGATTTCGTTTTTGTACTTAACTGACACCTTTCATCACCTTATTTACATTAATAAATAAAACAGGCTAATTCTACACACCAAAAACTTTCTTCAGTAGGAGAATAACCGGAACTCTTCAAAAGAACTAACGAAACTCCAGACCTTCTCTTGCTTATCCATAAAGAAATCTGTGCCACTTCTCGGGATCGGAGAAGGTCACCTGATCTATAAGTAAAGAATTTTCGCCTGTTTTATCGAGAGAAGCAATAACACCAGATTCTACCTATCTTCCCAGTAGTTATCACATCTCCAGTATATGGTACTGATACCGGAACAACAGGAGAGGAGGGTAAATGGTTCGCAAGAAAAGGCTGATACTGATTCCGTTAATGCAGTTAAAGTTGCAAGTTTATAATTCCTCGGGAAGTTTGCTAATGATAAAATCTTTGATATTTGAAGCAATTTCAACTGCTTCTTTGGCATCTTTTAGAAGTGGTTCCTCGAATTCAGGGTAGCGAACTTCTACAGCATACGGGCTTAAGACAG
>CAZYPS010000199.1:0-1908 GCA_964649445.1 uncultured Thermotogae bacterium
CCACCGGTTGAAGCCACGGAGAAACCCCATTGATCAATTTCACCGTCCCCGTCGGTGTCTTTGGTCAATTTTTGTCCGTATTCTATAAATTCTTTCCAGGTTTCTGGAGGGTCCTCAGGGTCCAATCCCGCTTCTCTAAATAGGTCCTTATTCCAAATTAAACCTGAGAGGTCAAAAGTGGCGGGCAAAGCATAGATCTTCCCTTCTTTTGTACCAATATTTAGAGGTCCTTCGGGGAAATCTTCAAAGTAGGGTAGTTGCTTGGCTTTTTGTGTGATATCGCGGAACGCGCCTATTTCTATGAAATGAGGAAATTGAGGTATATCGAACCCGTAAACATCGGGTGCATTGCCAGCGGACAAAGCTGCCATAAATTTTGATACCATCTGATCATAGGGAACCAGAGAGAACTTTGCTCGGATGTCCTTGTTTTCTTCCTCCATTTTTTCGTTAAATAACTTAACAATTTCTTCCATATTTTGCTGTCTATCCCAGACCCGAATAGTCTTCGTCTGGGCCCGAGCCGATTTAAAGCCAAAGGAACCGAGTATTAGGCCGAACACTAAAAACAAGGCTATTATAATTACGCTTTTTTTCACTTCGATCACTCCTTATTGTTCGCTTTTTTCGTTAAATTTGTAACGAACAACTGCACAGTTCGTTCAGTAATAACGAGATTTCTCCAGAAAATTTTAAGGTTAGCGCACTATCACCACCAATTTTCAATAAAATTCTTTCTATTTAAGCACTTTTCCTTATCATCAATTCAGGCGCTAATTTGTGTTGATAGGGTCCCTCATCCTGGAGTTGTCTAATCAATTCCAGTAAAGATTCCAGGGCATGTTTACTCAAAACCTTTTTGGGGATTCTTACAGTAGTAAGAGGAACTTCTAGAGATTTTGAAAAGAAACTATTGTTGTATCCCATAATTGCTATATCCCAGGGTATCCTCAATTCTGCCTCTCTAGCAGCTTGCAGAACATTGAAAGCTATGAAATCACTATAGCAGAAGATTGCTGAGATTTCTCTATCTGAAGATAGCAGCTCTTTTGCGATTTCGCACCCGTCTTTCAATGTTACTGCTTCACTTAAGTCGTACGAGGATTTAAAATCCATACCATTGTGGGGCAACGCCTTTTTAAAACCCTTAAGCCGCTCAACTGCACTAAAGACATGAGTCGGGCCGTTTATCATTGCGATTTTTTTGTGACCTTGAGATATCAGGTGTTCAGTTGCCGAGTAGGCTCCCCGTACATCATCGGTAACTACATAATTAGTATCAAGGGCCTCAAAATATCTACCTAAAAGTACGAAGGGTAAATCAGTTTGCTGTAAATCCCTTATTGTCTTTTTATCTTTTTGAACCGTTGTAATCAAAAGACCGTCTATTTGTTCTGCCAGCATAGTTTTAACGGCTGTTTCCTCGTTCTCATAATCTTCATCAGTAACCTGGACAATTATACTGTATCATTTCTTTTTGGCGGCTTTTTCTATTCCTTTTTATAAGCTCGAGAAAAAGGGGTTTTGTATATCAGCTACTATGACTCCGAGTGTGGAAGTCTCGCTGGAGCGCAATCCTTTGGCGAATCGATTTGGCTGGTAGTTAAGTTCGTCGGCGATCTGGAGGATTTCTTTTTTGGTTTGCTCGTTGATATAGGGTTTATCATTGAGTGCTCTGGAAACTGCGTTTATCGAAACGTCCGCTCGTTCCGCGATATCCTCCATCGTAATACAGTCCAAACCTCTTCCCTCCTTCTGCTTGAACGTTAACGTAAACCTTACCGTTAACGTCAACAATCAATATAATAGAGCTAAAATAATATGTCAAGTCGGGGATTTTTAATTAAACTTGAAGATATACGTGGTTTTGAACTTACCCGGAATGGCCTGAAACTTTTAAGTCAAAGA
>CAZYPS010000200.1:0-1892 GCA_964649445.1 uncultured Thermotogae bacterium
GTCTCGTCCCGGCAGCTCGGCGGTCCATGGTGGGCGGACCCTGAGCTTTGCGAGCCTTCCTTTCGGAAGGAGTTGCCCTTTTCAGGACTGTATGGTTACGTCAAGTTATAATGGCTTAAGTTAGTTACGGATACCTCCGTCGGCTCAGTTATACTTGCAACTTTTTTGGTTTGTCTTTTCACTCGGACAACCTTACCTGCTCTTCAATTGCCTCCTCCAGCCGGTCTCTGGTTATAAGACCTTTATTGAGCAGTACTTCACCTATTAGCTTGACCTCATCAGTTTGGGACTGTTCGGTTAGTGCCTCCCGCAAGTCCTCATCTGATACCAGCTTCTTCTCTAGCAGTAACTGGCCCAGCTTCTTTTGGTGGGCCTTGTTTGTTAACCTCTCCTTTAGCTCCTCCATCTGCCGCCAGTACTGTTCGCGGACGCTCATCGGTATGCCCATCTCGTCCTTTTTCTCGTACTCTTGTTTTAGCTCCACTAGTTTGATCTCCTCGGTTTCCATAACTTTCCCCTTTTTGGTCAGTTGGGCCATAAGTTAGTCACCTACCGGTGGTGAAGCCCGATTCTGGACGGTCAGGGCCTTGTCCAGATCAACCTCCCGGACGTAGCCTTTGTCCATCAGGATCCGGCCCAGCTTCTGGTCGGTCTCTTTTTGTCGTTGCTCTTGCAGACCCTCTTCGATCTTATCGGGCGAGGTGGCGCCCAGATCAGTAAGTATCTCCCCGATCCTCTTTTCGGCCTCGAAGTAGTCCTCTATTATGGAAAGAATGACCGCGGATTTGGATTTTCTTTCTCTATCGGCCTTCTCTTCGACCTTCTCCATCAGGTACTCGTCCCGTTCCTGGTAGTAGATGGTAATTTGCATTAGTTACCCACCCCCCTGGGAATTCCGGGGACGAACAGAGAAATTAATGAAATTAATAAAGAAGGGAAAATCGAACCTCGTGCTGGTTGGACCAACGAAACTGACAGTAAAAGAAGCCAAGACTGCCTCCTTCACGCATTTAAGGTCAGCCCTGGCAGCCAGGCGGTCCAGAGGATGGACCCTGAGCTTTGCGAGCCCTCCTTGCGGGGGGTGTGCCTTTTACGGGGTGCTATACCTGCATTTTTTATAGGACCCAAACTTGGTTCAAAATTTTTGCAAGCAGCAGTATAACATAGAACAATTTTATTGTCAAGTCCACAACTTATGACACGTTGGAAAAATTAGTATATGCTATAGCAAGGACAACAAGGAGGAAAACAGGTAATAAATCTCACCACGATTTTCTCCAATACCATTCATAACTCCCTACTGGAGGCGGAGAAAGTGGATTTAAACCCAACTTACTAGAAAGTGTAGTCGAAGCTAAACCTTACAGTTTCAAGTGAGTCAGGCTTAATGGCTAACCCGGCGCCCAGGCTGAACTGGTCGCT
Source organism: uncultured Thermotogae bacterium (assembly GCA_964649445.1). Taxonomy (GTDB): domain Bacteria; phylum Bipolaricaulota; class Bipolaricaulia; order M55B111; family M55B111; genus JAGXLP01. The sequence goes on from CAZYPS010000200.1 coordinate 1,423, forward strand.
CAGTACGTAGGTCCCGTTGCTAGTAAACAGTGCCGTATCGAACAGGTTGTCCTTTCCAGTTGCGTCGCCGCTCATGTCAAAGTAGACGTCCGCGCCGTAAGTTAGGTCGAACTCTTCACCCGATTTGTAGAGTGAGAATATCTGGTCGTAGTTAGTTTCCTCGTATAAGCCCTGGTAGACGGGCTGGGGATCTATCAGGTAATCGGCTGCGTGCAGGTCCATGTCGTAAGTTCTAAGTGGTTTGTAGAGGTTACCTTTTAAGGAAGTAAGATTGGCAAACGTTACGTGACCCAGGGATACGTCGAAAATCCCAAAACCTTTAACCTCGAGGCCGTCTATTGTGGATTCTTTCGTGGAGTTGTTACCCAATACGTCGTCTGCATTCGGCGTGGATAGGTCAGTGTAGACATCGAAACAGCCCCACTGGGTGTTGATTCCGGGGTTTAGCACCACGGATTTAGTCTGGGCGC
>CAZYPS010000201.1:0-1850 GCA_964649445.1 uncultured Thermotogae bacterium
TCGAAAATCTGCTGCATGTACACGGCAAAACACGCAAAGCTTTACAAGGAAAGTGTGCCTGACGGAAATGCCTACGTGTTTTACATAGATATTCGTGCAGGTGGCAAGGACTACGAGGAGTTCATTCAGGACGTCCAGGAAGAGGACAGGGTGCTTTACCTGAAAGGAAAAGTTTCGAAGCTCAAAAGAGTCGATGGAAAGATGAGAGTATGGGGAATGGACGAGATAGCCGGCGAGCGGGTGGAGATAGACGCCGACCTTGTCGTCCTGGCCCAATCGATCATTCCGTCCGAGGGCACTGACGAAACGAGCAAAAAGTTGAACTTGAACCTCGGCGCCAATGGTTTCTTCAAGGAAGCTCACCCAAAGTTGAGGCCAGTAGAGAGTCTAACCGGGGGGGTTTTCTTCGCAGGAACCGGTCAGGGGCCAAAAGATATTCCGGATTCGGTCTCACAGGGAAGCGGGGCTGCAGCCAAGGCTATCGACTTACTGTCCAAGTCGACGCTTTCACACGATCCTCAAGTGGTCGAAATAGACGAGGATCTCTGTAGCGGCTGTGGGTTGTGCGTGGGCCAGTGTCCCTACGACGCACTAGAAATAAACTCTCAGGGCGTTGCCGAGGTTAACGAAATACTGTGCGAGGGCTGTGGTACCTGCACCTCCGGATGTCCGACCAACTCGTTAAGTTTAAGGAACTTGACGGATGAACAGCTGATGGAAATGATACACGCTCACATCGGTGATTAACCATGAAATTTGAGCCCAAATTAGTTGGTTTCCTTTGCAAATGGTGTTCTTCCGCGGGAGCTGACCTCGCCGGAGTAAGCAGAAAGAGCTATCCTTCGAACCTCGTGCCCATTACTGTCAATTGTTCGGGCAGAATAGACGTCAATCACATTGTCAGAGCGTTAAAGGACGGCGCGGACGGCGTTCTCGTAAGCGGCTGTCACCCCGGTGACTGTCATTACACCAGCGGCAATTACAAAACCTGGAGACGAGTGGCCCTGTTAAAACACGTTCTTGAGGATTTCGGATTGAATCCTGAAAGGGTCAGGCTGGAGTGGATTTCGGCGACAGAAGGGGAAAAGTTTGCCCGGACCGTCGAAGATTTCACTGACGAAATAAAAGAACTGGGACCGGGGCCGTTTAGCAATGTCAAAGAATAAGAAAAAAATTGGTGCCTACTGGGCTAGTTCCTGTGGGGGCTGCGACGTCGCGTTATTAGGGTTACACGAAAGAATACTGGATATGCTGGATTACGCCGATATTGCATTCTGGCCCGCGGCGACGGACTTCAAATACGACGATTTAAAGAGTTACGGAAAAAATGAACTCTCCCTGACTTTCTTTAACGGGGGCATTCGAACTACCGAAAACAAAGATATAGCTGAATTATTGAGGGAAAAGTCCGAACTTCTCGTCGCCTACGGGTCCTGCGCTCACCAGGGTGGTATTCCCGGTCTGGCAAACATGAGTGATAAAGACGAGCTAGTTGATACCGTATACAAAGAAACTCCGACGAGCAACAACCCGGATGGTATTATCCCCCGGGAAACGACGGAAAAGGACGGCGAAACTCTTCACCTGCCGGGGCTTCAGGAGAGGGTAAGAAGTCTGGATCGGGTAGTAGACGTAGATTACACGGTTCCAGGGTGCCCACCTCCTCCAGATCTAACCGAGGACTTCCTTGACCTTTTAGTGAGAGGAGAGTTGCCCGAAAAAAGATCCGTGGTGGCGGGGAGCAAAACCGTCTGTGACGAGTGCTCCAGGGACTGGAATCGGGAAACTATCGACGAACTGGTCCGGCCTCAGGAAACGGAAATAGATTCCGAAAAATGTATGCTCGATCA
>CAZYPS010000202.1:0-1802 GCA_964649445.1 uncultured Thermotogae bacterium
TTTTAGATTTAGAATTGGTCCCAAAGTTTTGATCTGTGAGCCTATCCAGGGAAGTTTTCCGTTTCAGGAATTTTGATTGTCTCATTTCCGACTGAACCTCTCATTTTCAGGCTGAGTATTTTTTTCAATTAATGGCTCCGGAGAGAAAATCCCTCCCGAATTCGGACCAGTTCCGACTAACTCTCCAGCAAGGAAAACAAGTTGTTCAACGACTCCGCCAGCGTCGGATGGGCAAAAACACCTTCCTTAAGTTTCCTGTAGGAAAGGTCTCCCATCATTGCTATTTGAATTGCGGAAGCTATTTCACCGCCCTCGATTCCCAGGATAGCCGCTCCCAGTATCCGTTCGGTTTCGCCGTCCACAACTACTTTCATCATTCCTCGGGTCTCGTCAACCTCCAGGGCGCGAGCAACTCTATTCATGGGCATGGTAACAACCTGGACGTCGTAACCTTTCTCCCTGGCTTCTTCTTCGGTCAGTCCGACCCGTCCCAGCTGTGGGTCGATAAAAACCGTATAAGGTACCTCTCGGTCCTTTATTGAGCGGTCACCGTTTTCAAATAAGTTGTCTCGCAGGACTCTAAAGTCGTCGTAGGATATGTGAGTAAAAGCGGGACCACCTTTTACGTCCCCCAGGGCGTAGACGTCTTCCTGGTCCGTCTCCAACCTGTCGTTTACTTCTATATGACCCCTCTTGGTAGTCTTCACATCGGTATTCTCCAGGCCCAGCGAGTCCGTGTTGGGCGCCCGCCCCGCCGCCACCATGAGGTGGCTTGCAACTTCTTCAGAAGAGCCGTCCGTGACAACCCTGACACCTTCCGGGACTTTTTCGACCCTTTGTGCTTCCGTATTTAGCTCAACGATAATTCCGTCTTCTTCCAGTATTTCCCTCACTTCCTCAGCCACGTCTTCGTCCTCGTGAGTCAACAACTGAGAGCTTCGCTGGAATATAGTCACTTCTGCCCCGAACCTCCGGAAAGCCTGGCCGAACTCGACGCCGACGTAGCCACCCCCGATTATCAGTAGCTTTTCAGGAACTTCGCCCAGTTCCATAATCGAGGTCGAATCCAGGTATTCGACGTCCTCGAGACCTTCAATTGGCGGTGCCGATGGTCTGGCTCCAGTGTCGATGAAGATCTTTTCCGCTTCTACGGTTTGGACTCCTCCATCGTTTTTTGTTACTTCAAGAGTGTAGGGGGCGGTAAATGAAGCCTCGCCCTGTATCAGGTCAAGCCCGGGTTTCTCCTTTATCCGATCCAAATTGCCTTTCCTGAAGCTTTCGACAACCTTTCTCTTTCTTTTTCTAACCTGGGACAGTTCCACTCCTGTTTTCCCCGTTTTTACGCCGTAGTCCTTGGCCCGACCGGCAAGTTGGGCCACCCTTGCACTGGCGATCATCGTTTTCGTCGGCGTGCAACCTTCGTTAACGCAGGTTCCTCCAACGTGTTTCTTTTCGATCAGCGCGGTTTTTAACCCCTGGTCTGCCAGGTAAAGAGACAGGGGTGTGCCTCCCTGGCCAGAACCTATTACAATTGCATCGTAGTTCATTCCACGTTTGGTTGAGTTCATACTTTTCCTCCTTCGAAGAAAACTAATTGGAAAACCTTGGTTTGTTCATTGTTTGTTAACCCAACTTCGGTTTTTAGATAGTGTAGAAACAACTGTGTAAAAAATATGGATTTGGAAACCGTTCAGAAAAATCCTATCGGAGGCGAGCGGGCACGGTTCCACCCTTTCGTCGGTCCGGGTGTTCGACCTTCGGGCTTTCCGGGTCGAGAAATTTCCGACTCGCGTGCTCAAACT
>CAZYPS010000203.1:0-1797 GCA_964649445.1 uncultured Thermotogae bacterium
TAGTCGAAAACTCAACCCCTACTTGCCGTTGTAAGCGGTTCTTTCTCTAGCTTAGAAATAATGGCCTGTTTGGTTAGTTTTTCCATTTATTCTATAATCCTGGTGTCTCCAAGCGAACGATATCAACTGTGATAAAATTATCATATCAAATGGTATAGGTGGTTTTTTGGCAAGTTATTTAACCTGGAGGGTAAAAACACTATGAAATGTAGACTGGGCCTAATTTTGACCTTAGCAATACTTCTAATGTTCTGCTTTGTAACATTAAATGGTCAATCCCAGGACTCTCTATTAAACGAAATTTCACCTCCCGGTAATTACATCGCAGGTAGTGAGGCAAATGTTGGTGAAAACCAAACTTTTACTGAAGATCAGAAATTAGTTGCCACCTACTATTTTTACTGGTATACGGAACACACTCCACATTTGACACACCACCCACCTAGCAGAGAAGGCTTCACTCATAAGGATGTAAAATGGCATATGCGACAGTTAAAAAACATGAGCCATGTGGGGATTGACATAGTACTTCCCGTATACTGGGGTAACACTGCCAGCAAGCGTGGCTGGAGCGTAGAGGGGCTTAATAATTTAGTTCAAGCTTATGCAAGATTAGAAGGCCAAGATTATGATCTCCCGAAGATAGGCATGTTTCATGATATTACTTCAATGGAATCTGAGAAATATCTTGAAGGTTTGGAAGGAAAACCGGACTTGACCACTAAAAGGGGGAAAGATTTTTTCTACATGATGATCAGGGACTTTTATTCTCTAATCCCAAAAAGGATGAGAGCAAGAATTGAAGGAAAACCAATAGTCTGGTTGTACGTATCCAGTTACGTCAGTGATTATAATCAAAATACTTTTCAGTTCGTTAATAATAATTTCAGCGAAGAGTTCGGGGGAAAAGATCTTTACATAGTCAGAGAAAGTTCCTGGAACGTTAACACCGAAAACGTCTACTCCTGGGGTGCGGCCCTAAAGGGCCCGAAGTTCGACGGTGTATACGCCATTGGGCCGGGTTACGACGATTCCGCTGTCCCCGATCGGGATACTCCAGTACGAAAGAGGAGAGGAGGAAAATACTATAGGGAATCCTGGGCAAAGCTACTAGCGTTAACTGATAAAACTGATAATCATCTGGTCGCAATAGAAACCTGGAATGAATACCATGAAGCGACAGAAATCGCGCCTTCGGATGAACACGGCAAGAAATACCTAGAGATAACCAAAGAGTACGTTAATAAATTCAAGTCCGGGTACGTTCCGGATAATTATCCCGGTGAAAGGTTGATGAATGCCGAACGGGCGTCGATTGACTTCAGCTCAGGTAATATAAAAGAAGCCGGGTTAAAATATAACGAATGCGCTGACGGGAAGAATAAGGTTTTAGAGGAGAATTCAAGTTATTGTTTAAAGCCGAGTGAAACGCAATATCCGGAAAAATACATGTATTTCCAGGTTGACCCTCTACTTAAAAAACTAAGAGTAGTTCAGCGTATAGGCTAAAAATAGAGTATTACGATTCTGTTCAAAGTAAGTTCCGGATTCAATTTGACTCTCAGAATTTCTCGGGCCCCCACAATGGTGCCTACAAAAGTACAGATATAATAAATCCGTTAGGGACTTTGACCTGGAGAGAGGTAATCATAAATCTGGATAATGTTAACTTTGAAGGGCGACAGAACTGCAGTGCTGACTTCCGTATTCATGCAATTGATGAAGAGTTATGCATCAAATCCGTTATTCTAGAGCCAATTTAACCAGAGGAATCGGTTTTTGTGTCCTTGGAAGTAG
>CAZYPS010000204.1:0-1788 GCA_964649445.1 uncultured Thermotogae bacterium
ACGAGAAGGAAGACCATAGGGGCGTGCGAAAATAAAATTGCCGAAAAGTTCGAGGGGTTCGAAGTTCGCAGGGCATTTACCTCGGAAATAGTGATTAACCGACTTGAGAAGTGGGACGGACTTCAGGTTGACGACCCCGGTAGTGCACTGGAAAAGCTGCGCGATCACGGCTATTCAAACGTAGTCGTCCAGCCCCTTCATCTAATTCCGGGAAGCGAATTCCATGAACTGGCGAGATGCGTAAGGGGACATAGGTATGACTTTAATCGAATTAAACTGGGTAAGCCGCTCATACGAAGCAGTGACGATTATAAGAGGGTGGCAAACATCTTAGGGTCTCATTACCGGGATCTTGGTTCGAACGAAGCGCTGGTGCTGATGGGTCACGGTTCGAGCCACGCCGCAAATTCTGTCTACCCGGCGCTGGACTACGTGTTTAAGGAAATGGGGATGGAAAACTTTTTTGTAGGGACGGTGGAAGGTTATCCCGGTATCGAGGTTGTTAAGGATAAATTAAGGGGAAAAGATATAGAAAGATTGCACCTGGCTCCACTTATGTTGGTGGCCGGAGACCACGCAAAGAACGATATGGCTGGTAGTGACAATGGCACCTGGGAATCAGAACTAACCGGAGAAGGCTACGACGTAAAACCACATCTGAAAGGACTGGGTCAGAACGAAAAGATCCAGGAGATGTATGCCGGGAAGGTAGGAAAAGCACTGGATCAGTCTCAAATATCCGGTTGAGTCCTAAAATAAAGAGGGTAAATATGAAAATTGCCGTCCTTGCACTAACCGTCGGCGGAATAGGTACTGCCCTGAGAGTAAAAACGGTTCTGGGGGCGGAGGGTCACAATCCGGAAGTCTATCTCCATCAAAGTGTGTATAACGAGGGAAACGGTGTCAGTAGTTTCAGTTCTCTGGGAGACCTGGTAGGAGAAATATTTTCGGACTACGGTGGTCTGGTATTTGTCATGGCCACGGGCATAGTTGTCCGAGTGATTACTCCGTATATAAGGGATAAGAGAGAGGATCCCGCCGTGGTCGTGCTGGACGAAGAAGGTCAAAACGTGATAAGTCTCCTTTCCGGTCATATCGGAGGTGCCAATAGTTTGACGAGATCGATTGCTCGAGGGCTGGAGGGTAACGAGGTAATAACGACCGCCACCGATCTGCAGGGAAAACCGGCCTTCGATTGCCTGGCGGAGGAGTTGGGCTGTGAGATCGTTCCTTTTGAAAACTTGAAATTGGCCAATTCTAGTCTGGTTAACGAGGGTTCGGTCCGGATACTGACCGATTACGATCCGGATGAGCTTTTGAATTCCCTCGAGGATGAAATCGAGATGAGTCTTTCCGAAAAAGTCGATTTTTCTTTTACAGGAAATATGGAAAGCGGAAGGGTTGAGGGGTTATTCTCTCGCACAAGTGAGGACGTTTTTCCAGTAATAGTCTCGACTAGGAGGATAAAGCTGCAGGAGCCGTACCTCCAGTTAGTACCGCGAACATTGGTCGTTGGACTGGGGAGCAAGAAAGGGGTTTCTTCCAGGGAAGTGGAGGCGGCGGTTTCGGAACTAATTGATGATCTGGGTCTAAGAAAAGAGAGTATTGATAGGTTCGCCACCGTTGACCTCAAGAAAGACGAGCCGGGGATAAAAGATTTCGTAGAGGGAACGGAAAGGCCCCTGGAGATCGTTGATCGGGATGAGATAAGGCAAAGCGGGGTTGAGTACGAAAAATCCGAATTTGTAAAACAAAGGATAGGAGTTGGTGGAGTATGCGAGCCAGCGG
>CAZYPS010000205.1:0-1778 GCA_964649445.1 uncultured Thermotogae bacterium
CCGATCTTGATCTAACAAAAAAGATTTTTGAACCGGTGGGGCTCGTCGAGAGAGTAGATGAAGAGAAGTTGATGGATGCAGTAACTGGATATTCCGGGTCGGGGCCGGCTTACGGCTATCTCGTTATTGAATCACTTATTGAGGCCGGCGTTAGAGTCGGTCTGCCAAGAGAAAGGGCAACCAAACTAGCGGCACAGTCCCTTCTCGGCGCGGCGAAAATGGTCCTGGAAACGGACGAACACCCGGCCAAATTAAAAGACATGGTTACGACCCCGGCCGGCGTTACCGTAGACGCAGTAATGAAGCTGGAGGAAGGAGGTGTCCGAGTGGCATTTTTCAAGGCCATCGAGGAGGCAACGGAAAAGTCGCGCCAGCTGAAACTTGATAACGATTAAGGGCCTAAACCAAGGTAAAAAGTTACTCACTAACCGCCATTCGTGTTTGGAATACAGGATCAGGGAAACGAAAATATAAACCTTCACGGTTTTTGTCCCAATGAATAAAGGCCTAATTGTTACGAAATAATATTCCTGTTAATTTAACTAATTAAATTTGAGGTGATAAAGGTGTTACGGGTTGAGAATCTGGATAAGAACTTTGGGGGGATACATGCCGTAAGGAACTGCTCCATTTCTGTTGAAGAGGGAACTATTACAGGACTGATAGGGCCCAATGGAGCGGGTAAAACGACTCTCTTCAACCTCATTACCGGCTTCCACGAACCGGACTCCGGGCGAGTTTATTTCAAGGATGAGGATATAACTGAACTTACCCCCCACGAAATCTTCGACAAAAACCTATTCAGAACTTTTCAAATTACCAGGGAAATTCAAGAGATGACTGTTCTGGAAAACCTGATGTTGATCCCCAGAAACCAGTCGGGAGAAAAGCTCTGGAATACCTGGTTCAACCGCAGCCTTATTGGAAAACAAGAAGACGATCATGAACGGACCGCTCTGGAAGTTCTGGATTTTCTTGAGATGGAAGATCGCAAGTACGATCTGGCGAAGAACCTGCCGGGCGGGGAAAAGAAATTGCTCGATCTCGGACGGATGATGATGGCAGAACCGGAGATGGTTCTGCTGGACGAACCGGGTTCGGGAGTACCTCCGTCCCTACAGACAAAAGTCAATAACCACGTGAGAGATATAAGCGAGGAACAGGGAATAACTTTTCTGGTGGTGGAGCACGACATGAACATCATTATGGACCTCTGCGATCCCATTATAGTGCTTGTGGACGGGGAAAAACTGACAAGAGGTACTCCGGAAGAGGTTCGCAACAATGAACAGGTAATTGAAGCATATCTTGGAAGCTAAATTTACAGGAGGTGAACCAATTTGTCCCTGCTTGATGTTAACGATCTTGCCGCGGGTTACGGGGAAGTGGACGTTCTGCACGGCGTCTCCCTCGATCTCAACGAGGGGGAGCTGGTAGCTACTATCGGTCCCAACGGAGCCGGAAAAACTACCCTTTTACGGACCATATCCGGCGTCTGACGGCGGCAGCCTAAAGCTAGACGAGGTAGATATAACGAACGAGGACCCCGAGGATACGATCCGCATGGGAATGAGTTACGTCCCCCAGGACGACAATATATTTCCTTCTTTGACGGTAAGGGAAAACCTGGAAATGGGTGCTTTCACTCTGGAGGGGGATTTTGAAGACAGGATAGACGAGATATGCACGATCTTTCCGCAGCTAAGGGAAAGGATGAGTCAGAAAGCCGGTACCATGTCCGGCGGCCAGCAACAGATGGTAGCGGTGGGGCGGGGAAT
>CAZYPS010000206.1:0-1777 GCA_964649445.1 uncultured Thermotogae bacterium
AATGAAAATCAGAAAAATGTAATTATAGTGCCCGGTCTGAGAGGTATTGGTAAAACTACGCTATTATTTCAAGCTTACGACCATTTTAATAGCGAATTTGCAGAAGAAAAAATAATCTACCTTGCCTGTGACGATATCGATAACTTCGATCTTGACCTTACTGAAGTTTTGGAAGCATACGAGAGGTTTATTTTACAAAGTGGTCTGGAATCCCTTGGAGAGGATGAAAAAGTTTTAATTTTCCTGGACGAAGCTCATTACCAGCAGGATTGGGCCCAAAAGGTAAAAAGTTACTCTGATCGGTCAGAAAATTTATTATTCGTGGTTACTGGCTCCTCGGCCCTCTCCCTTGAAATAAGCAGTGACTTGGCTAGGCGGAAAAAGGAATTTGATATGTTCCCCCTAAATTTTCCTGAATACTTAAGGATAAAAGGGGGGTCAGACAGTGATGGTACCATAACATTGCCTGAGGAGAAGATTAATAAATTAAAAAACGCTGTTTTCGGGGGTATGGATACCGCTTTACGTGGAGATAAGATCGAAAATATTGTCACGGCTTTAAGGGGTAAGTATCTCACGAAATTATACCCGTGGGAGCCAAAACTAGAAGAATTTCTTCTCTATGGCGGGTTTCCCTTTTGTGTAGGTCAAGATGAATTAGAGATTCACGAAGATATACTGGAGGTGTGTGACCGTATTGGACAGGAAGACTTGCCATTAGTGTCTCCTGTGGGGAAAAGCGGCAAAGTGGCTATAAATGGTTTGAATGCTCTGCAGCTAATTGCTGATAACCCCACTTTTTCGCTTCGTAGAATAGCTGAATCTATTGGTAATATTTCCAGAGAGTCAGTTTCCAACTTGTTGCAGGGCTACGAAAAGGCGGGACTAATTCAAATCTTGAAGCCCTATGGTTCGGCCAAGGAGATGACTAGAAAGGCAAACGAGTATTATCTGGCTTCACCTACGGTACAAGCTTCTCTCTGGCAGCGGGTAGGGGGGTTGACCGGTGATCCTGAGCAGCTGGGCAAGTTATGGGAGACCTACGTTGCCAACTCTTTCGCCAGAATGAAGAGGAATATAACCAATTTGCAGGATATATTTTACGATTATCAAGAAGGTGGGGCGGATTTTATCTTAAGAATGGCAAACGGAAATTTAATTGCTGTAGAAGTCGGCTGGGGCAGTAAAGACGTCGGACAGGTAATGAGGACTTTAAACAGGGTGGATGGTGAATATGGTATTGTGATAAGTGATCAGGCTGAGGGCCATAGGGAAGTTGAAGCAGAAAAAATAGAATATGATGTTTATTTTCTTCCGAAGGAAGCTTTCATGCTACTTTAGAGGGGTTTTGATAGATAAGGTTTGCAGTGAGAGCAGGAAAATTATTAAAATGCGATGAACCTTTGGGTGCCACATGTTTAGTGTTGAGGGGTTTACCGCGTTTTCATACAAACCCGTTAAGCTAGAAAAAGTACTCCGCCGAATAAACACCACGCGGACAGTTAACCCTGTATAAGGCACTATACGAAGCCGGAGTTTCCCGACAAAGAAAAGCACGTTACCGATACTTAAAGGTAAGCATAGCCCTTACGGCTCTTTTTTCTAGATCAAAGTTGCACTTACTTGTTGAATCCAAGAGCTTAAAAATTCTCGGGAAGTTTATTAATGATAAAATCTTTGATATTTGAAGCAATTTCAACTGCTTCCTTGGCATCTTTCAGCAGTGGTTCCTCGAATTCAGGGTAGCGAACTTCTACAGCATACGGGCTTAAGACAG
>CAZYPS010000207.1:0-1745 GCA_964649445.1 uncultured Thermotogae bacterium
ACCAACAGGCGAAAGAAGAAAAGAGAAAAACTAAGAAAAGAGGGTGTCGTAAAACATGGTCGAGGAGCAAAGGAACTTCAGGAAGCAGTGTTTGGGATTTACGAACGAGAGGACGGGATAGTCTACATAAAGCCCGTGGAAGACGTAGCTCAGGATACTCTACAGGAAATCATAAAGGAGAAAGTGGAAATAGAAACGTCTATCTATTCCGACACCTGGAAGGCTTACAACGGTTTAAAAGAAGACTTTGAGCAACATGAGGTAGTCGACCATGGCAATGCAGAATACAAACGAGGTAACGCTACGATAAATGGCATAGAGGGCTTCTGGGCCTATGCCAAGGAAAGGTTATTAAAACATCATGGTGTAAGTCCGGATAATTTCCTACCCTATCTGAAGGAAAAGGAGTTCCGGTTTAACCACCGTAATTTGGACTCGGAAGAGTTCGTCCATAGACTATTGGAGGTATTATTAGAGGGCAATTAACTCCATGAAACGTCAAATGCCCTAGTCTTAATAAATCCGATTGAGTGGTGATTTTATAGATGATTGTTTCCCATGAAGGATACGTTGAAAACTTTGTTGACGAAGAAGTGCAGGGTCAGGGAGCTGGCGTGGACCTGACGGTAAGAAAAGTAGAACGGTTTTTGGAAGCGGGTAGGCTGGATTTTGATAACTCTTCCCGAAAAATAGCTTCCGGGGAGGATATAACCGGGGAACAGCTGGAAGGAGGGGCTTCCTACAGAATTACCTACAACGAAAAGGTCTCAGTGCCGGAGGACGCCATAGGTCTCGTATTTCCCCGGTCTTCATTGATGAGGAATGGTTGTCATCTCGTTACCGCCGTCTGGGATCCCGGCTACGAAGGAAGGGGACAGGGATTGCTCCAGGTGCTCAACCCCGAAGGCATAGTTATCGAAGTGAACGCCAGGATAGGCCAGATTGTCTTTTTCCAACTGGAAGAAGAAGTAAAAAAAGGCTACGACGGCAGGTATCAGGGAGAAAACTGCTGAACTGAAGTTTCCCGAAAGATACTTGGTGAGACTTATTCGAAAATAGGTGAGTTTAACTTCCAGCGTTTATATCATACAAAGGCGGGGCATTACGCCCGATTCATGGCTTCACCACCGCGATTACTATTTATTTACAAACTTCCGCATTTATCCCACGGGGATTCTGCGTGAATTTGCTAAAATAAGTTTTAGATAATAATCTTTTTTTGACCTGAATTGAGCGGTTTTTACTGGTTAACTGGAAATAATAAGGTACTTCGTAAAAGGTATTTGAAAAGCGAAAATAGGTCCAGGACTCAGATGAGGATAGCTAACTGGAGGTATAAAGCGACCATTGAAAGAGGTTGGTGAGCTTTTAGAGGAAGCTTTGCAGGACCCTGCCCAGGGGTGGGTAACTCATTTGAGTGCTGGTTGAAAGTTATGGGAGAGTAACTTGGCTTAACCATTTAGCCATAACCCATTAGGTGAGAAGAATAAGTTAAACAATGGAAGTTATCTACTTTTATACTCTGGTTTAGAAATTGTTCTTAAAAGAGAGAATCGTTCAACTAAGGTTTGAGTATTTATTTGGTTATCCTTGATAAGAAACGGTAAGCTTGTACCTGTATTGAATACTCGGTGCAAATAAGATGAAAATTGAACATTGGTTAACCAGGTTACGATACGTGGGAGCTTTGCTCTGGGTATTTGGGTTCATCATACTCACCCCCCTGACGATAATACCTTTCTCGT
>CAZYPS010000208.1:0-1725 GCA_964649445.1 uncultured Thermotogae bacterium
GCTCCCTTTGACTCCCATCAGGAATATTTACCCAAAACGAACGTACTGAAGACCACCTTTCGGACTGACCGGGGGAAGTTTTCAATTACGGATTTCATGCCGATCGGTTCCAATGAGCTGTCAGGGAAAGAGGCGTTTTTAAGGAAGGTGGTGGTTGAAGAGGGAAATCCCGAAATCGAAGTTAACTTTAGCCCTAGGTTCGATTATGCCCGGAAAGATCCGGAATTATTCCTGGAGGAAGGAGGACTAAGGGCCAGTTCCGAAAAAACCGATATGGCTCTCAAAGCCCCGTTGGATTTCACCGTAGAAGACGGGACTGCCAGATGTAATTTTGAAAGTAAGAAAGGAGAAAATTACTGGTTTTCTTTGCAGTACGGCGAGGACCTGGAAACCAATTTCAATTATACTGATTCCCTTACTCGAACGAAAGATTACTGGAAAGACTGGGCTCACGAATGTGGAGAGGATAAATGCGTGTTCAGCGGACCGTGGCACGAGCTTACAGTCCGATCCGGGTTAGCCTTGAAGCTTTTGACTCACCCCGATTCCGGGGCAATTGCAGCTGCACCCACGACGTCTCTACCCGAGGAGATCGGGGGAGTCAGGAACTGGGACTATCGCTTTTCCTGGATTCGGGACGCAACGATGACGATACATTCACTCTACAACTTGGGGCACGAAGAAGAGACCTCGAGTTACTTCAATTGGTTGAGAAAATTAAGCAGGATCTACAGCGATCCGGCTGAACTGGGAATCATGTACGGCATGCATGGCGAAGCGCAACTCCAGGAGGAAACCCTCGACCATCTGTCCGGTTACCGGAATTCTTCCCCGGTTAGAGTTGGAAACGCCGCCTCGGACCAGAAACAGCTCGACATCTACGGGGAGTTAGTAAACGCTTTCTACGAGACCTGTCCCAAATACGGAGAGGAAATAAAGGACGAAGACTGGGAGTTCATTAGCAGAGTTGCGGATCACGTAGTTGGAATATGGGAGGAAAAGGACGCCGGGATCTGGGAGGTCAGGGGCGAGTCAAGGCACTTCGTCTATTCGAAGTTAATGTGCTGGGTCGCCCTGGATAGAGCGATCAAAATCGGACAGGGGTGGGGGTACGAAGGACCTTTCGCGAAGTGGGAGAAGGAACGAGAAAAGATCAGGAAAACAATACTCGAAAAGGGATACAATGAAGAAGTCGGGTCGTTCGTCCAATCTTTTGGGAGCGATGTCCTGGATGCCACCGGTCTGTTGATTCCTCTCATGGATTTCCTTCCGGCCGACGACGAAAGGGTGTTAAATACGATAGACGCAACGGTAAAACGATTAACTTCGGACGACGGTCTCGTCTACCGCTACGATGGCGAGGACGGACTGCCGGGTGATGAAGGTGCTTTCCTCCTCTGTTCCTTCTGGCTGGTTCGGGCGCTAACCGCTGCCGGACGGCTGGATGAGGCGGAAGATTACCTGGAGAACGTTATCAGTTACGCGGGTCCCACGGGCTTGCTGGCGGAAGAGGTCGATCCTTCCACAGGTAAACTGCTGGGGAATTTCCCCCAGGCCTTCAGCCACATAGGGTTAATTAATAGTGCCCTCCACCTGGGAAGGGCCTGGGAAAAGGATTAATTGGAACAGTGATCTTAAAAACCGATAGTGTAGTATTTTATGTGTAAAATTCGCTTTGGAAACCGTTCGACAAAACCAGGGATCAATTTCCCCAGCGGGGAAATT
>CAZYPS010000209.1:0-1695 GCA_964649445.1 uncultured Thermotogae bacterium
CCAACGTAGAAATACTTTCCGAAAACCCGAGAGAGACGGCCAATATAGTTTTTGAACTTTTAAGTAATTCGGACGAAGAAGAGAGGGAAGAACTACTAACTTACCTGGAGGTAATAAACTTTAGGGAAGCTCTAGAGGACGAAAAAATCCGACCTCAAGAAGAGGATTACAGCTTGCTCGTCGTAACAGCAGCAATGGGACTGGACAAAGGTTGGAAAACCGCGTTGAAGTGGTTGGACCAACACGGCAGCTGGCAGTGGACGGCGGCTATCCACGCCTTAAGCTACTGGCCCGGACATAACGCCGACCAAGTATTGGTTTCGGAGATGGCTTCTATTGCCGAAAGGTACCAGATTACTGAAAGGGCTTTTAACCAGCCAATTATAGGAGCTCTCGCCCGAAGAGGGAAAAAGACCCAGGAATTAGCAATGGATTTCCTAACCCCCTTCTCTCCTCCTAATCTTCAATTGCTTTTTCTAATGTTCTTTAAGGAAATTGAGGAAATAGACCCTGCCGTCAAGGAGTCTCTGGAAGAAAGACTGAGCCAGTTCTGGAGGGAGGCGGGCGACGAAATAAAAGCGAGTATATTAAGCATCGGTGCAAAACACGGACTAGATGGACTGGTACCGGTGGCCAAAGATGCAATCGGGGTAGAGGTTGACTTCATTCAGCTCTGGGCGGTGAGATTACTTGCAAAATGCTCTTCCGGGGATGATTACCTCAATAAAGTTAGGGAAAAAGGATCTCCCAGGGCGAAAAGAGAGGTTGATGTTCTAGATCCGGGCAGTTAGAAATAGTTAGAAGCCCGATGATATCTTACCTTAGAAATGCACTTGTTATAATCCAGTGGGTTATTTTAGGCTATTTCGTTCTCAATACGGCTTTCCAGTTAGTGAAGTTCTTCTTAGGACTAATAGGAGTTCGAAAAGCAGCGTATCGAGGTCGTGCCGGGGCATACGCTGAAGAAATAACACTCAGCTGGCCAGGGGTTACAATTGTAATTCCCGCCTACAACGAGGAATCGGTTATCGCGGAATCGACCCGGCAGGCACTATCCCTCGAATACCCCAATATCGAGGTTATTGTTGTCGACGACGGGTCCAGTGACGATACTCTCGAAGAGTTAAAGAAGACTTTCGACTTAGAACCTTCCGACATCGAGCCCATGGCTGATGCAGTTGAGGCCGTTACCACTTTCGGGGAGGTTACAGGAACTTATGCTTCGCCCAAAAACCCTCAGCTTAAGGTCGTACACAAGGAAAACGAACTCGGGAGAAAGGCTGACGCGTTAAACGTTGGACTATCCTATTCTACAAATGCATTTGTAGCCACCACGGACGCAGATACTTTGCTTGACTCCGAAGGAATCCGTCTCCTCATGCGAGACATAACTGATCTAAACAGACCCGTTTTGGTCGCCGGGGGGGCGGTCAAACCAATCAACGGTTGTATAAAAAAGGAAGATGGAGGACTGGAAGTTCATCCCCCTAAAAGCACTATAGGCAAGGCACAGGCTGTGGAATACCTCCGGAGTTTTTATTATGGCAGACGGGGACTAGCCGCAATGAACGCCCTCCCTCTCCTTTCGGGAGCATTTTCTTTCTTCTGGCGTAGGGCACTAATTGCGGTCGAAGGCTTCCCTTACGATACCATTACGGAAGACCTAAAAGTATTCCTAAACCTTTTTGCTTGGCT
>CAZYPS010000210.1:0-1612 GCA_964649445.1 uncultured Thermotogae bacterium
GACCACGGGATTTTGAGTCCCGCGCGTCTGCCAATTCCGCCACCCTGGCTGGAAAATAAGTATAGTTCGTTCATTCCGGCAAGTCAACCTTCCCTTGGGTAGATCCCAAAATATCAATCGAAGCACAGCTACGGCGAGGAAGTCTCAACAATGCATTATCTTCTGATTAGAGGGTTAGCTCTCGATACGAAAATTAGAGATATAATCGGGGCCCTGGTAAGCCAGACGGCATTAACTCCCGATAATATAGGAAAAGTTGATCATGACGGAACCTTTGCCGAGACGGAGATACTCCAAAAACAGAACTCCTACCGGCCGGAAAATATTGATTCCGTCGGACCGGAAACCGTAGAAGTAGCTCAGTGGGAGGAAAAACCCTGGGGAAAACTCAAGGATTACATAGAAAAATACCGGGAACTCGTTCAGCTGGAGCGAGAAAAAGAGATGGAACAACACGAACGGGAGATTAGGGAAACCAGTGGCAGGGAAAGAGAAAAAATGGGCAGGGCGCTTTTACACCTGCGTGGGAAGGACGTCGGGGAAGACCTCGGTGGGAAAAGAATGGTTAAATTCAGCCGGAACAGAAAAGGCGAGGAACTACCGGAAAACGAACTGGCGGTTGGAGATCTGGTTATGCTATCCAAAAACGATCCGTTAAGAGATGATAATACGACAGGCACCGTCGCAGAGCAAACCAACTACTCCACCACCGTAGCCTTTGATGACCAACCGGAAGGCTTTCTCCTGGGCAAAGGCTTAAGAATGGACCTTTATGTCAACGACATAACCTACCAGCGAATGCTGGAAAGCCTCGAAAAACTCCCTTTTCATTTCAACCGAGACCTGGTCGAAAAATTTATCGGCCTCTCTCCGATAAAAGAAGCCGAAGAAGCCAAACTGGACCTGCCAAATAGTAAACTGAATGACTCTCAACTAAAGGCCATACGGAGAGCGGTCAATGCCAGGTCTTTCTTCTGTATTCATGGCCCTCCCGGTACTGGAAAAACAACAACTCTTGCCGGGTTAATGGAAGGACTGGTAAATCAAGAAGAAAAGATCCTTGCAACCGCTGCCTCAAACACCGCCGTGGATAACATAGTTGAATTCCTTACCGATAGGGACCTGGAGGTAGTCAGGGTAGGACATCCAGCCCGGGTCACACCGTATTTACGCGAAGTTAGCCTCGATTACAGAGTACAGAAAAATCCCAAATATAAGAGATCGAGGGAGTTACGAGAAGAGGCCAAAGAACTCCAGGAAGACCAGGATTCTTACCAGTTTCCGTCCGGAAAATACCGTCGGGGAATGAGTGATTCCCAAATTCATCAGTTAGCTCAGAAAGGGGCAGGTTCAAGAGGGGTTTCTCGATCCAAGATCAAGGAAATGTCGACCTGGTTGAAATTACAGGAAGAAATCGACGAACTTTACGAGCGAAGCCAGGAACTGGAGGAAGAAGCAATTGACGAAATCATCGAGGAATCGGACGTGGTCTGTACGACTAATTCCACGGCTGGGTCGAGCCTTCTCGAAGACTGGACTTTCGACGTCGTCGCAATTGACGAAGCCACCCAGGCAACTGAACCTTCGTGCTTGATCCCAATGAATAAAGCAA
>CAZYPS010000211.1:0-1595 GCA_964649445.1 uncultured Thermotogae bacterium
CGGGTTCAATTGTATTTCTATAAGCTATACCTTCTAAATCAATTGGCAATTCTGGCATGTCCCACCATTTTATCTTACAATAATGGGGTTTAATTTTTTCTGTTACATGGCCGATGGCCTTAATTCGGGTAAACGGAATTGAATGGTCCTTTCCTTTGGTAGCAGAGGACTTCATAACAAGGATATCACCAGGCTTTACCTGTTTCCAGTATTTCTCATATCTCATATCTTCTTCCTTCTCTGCATACCCGTCATACCAGATTCCTTGATCGATAAATTCTTTGGAAACGTCTTCAGTTGAGCCCCATGCGGCTCCTACAGCCCAATAATTCATAAGCATTTATTTAAATTTTTACATTGAATGAAGCTTTTCAATGAGATCATTCTGGCTTGCAGTGTTTTTAAAAAAAGCAAAAAACTTTGTTATCTGAGGAAAGATATGCCTGTAAAAACTATGTTTGGCCAGTTCAACCTCGACAATATAAAACTCGGGATTTTCAATGTCAGACAAATCGAAAAGAAAACAGTCTGGTACTGTTCCTCCGATAAATTGTGAGTCTATTTTCTTTTTGGCATCTATGATGATGGAGTTTTTTCCGAAAAGGGTCTTGCTGTTTTCAATAGCCAGCTTCTCGAAGTCTTTTTCTTTTTTGAAGAGCTTTTCGTCGAAACGTTTGCCATTGCTGTAAAGGACAGTTTGCATGGTGTATTAATTTAATTGACACTAATTTAACAAAAAATATCCTTGAATGCACTCAAAGTTTTAGAAATTAAGTGCTATATTTTTTCGCTTTCCTTTCCTTCAGCAAATAACGTTGTAAACTATAATCATTCTTTTCCGTAATGTCTTTCAAACTAATTTCCCCTGCTTCATAAGCTTTGGACTTTCCTAAGTCCCAATAAAGGCTATATGTCCCTGCAGTAAGGTGAGACCGGATACTTTGTTTTTAAACCCAACTATATCCCCTTCTTCTTACAATACCGATACAATCTATAATACGACATCCCCAGCTTGCGGGCAACCTGCTTATAACTGTTCCCTTCCACCTTGAGCCTGGCCATATCATCATATCATGTAATTTTTCAGGTTTGTTCCCCCGACGCTTCGGGGTCCCGCTAAGACGGGACGCCCGTAGGTCTGGGTTCGTAGTAGAATTAACGTGTTGAAGAAACCGAGAAAGGATAAAAGGCCGTGGCTAAGTGGAAACCTTAAAGCGTCCCGCGGCAGCGGGACCTTTAAGCGTTAGATAACCTTGAAGAAACCGTAAAAAAATGAAAGGCTGAAGATTGGATTGGTGAAAACCTTAATCCCGCCCGTCGGGAGTAAACAGCGTTGGACCACTTTGGGAACTATTCCGCATAACCCACCGGGTGATTCAGCAAAATATGCCGGGAACTGTTTAAATTCAGAACTTTGATCATCTAAGTGGGCGGTAAGATCATCCAGGAGAAGGGTAAGATAATCTAAGTAAGGAATAAGACCATCCGATAGAAGGGTGAGATTATCCAAGAGAAGGGCAAGATCATCCAAGAAAGGAATGAGATCATCCAAGAGAAGGGTTAGATTATCCAAGAGACCCGTGACATTATCCAAG
>CAZYPS010000212.1:0-1584 GCA_964649445.1 uncultured Thermotogae bacterium
GGGTGAATTTGCTAAATCGCCGGAATTTCCAGTTACATAACGATTTTAGGGTAAAGCAGGTGATACTGGCAAATGATAAAAAACAAGGCTTCCATTTTTTTTGAGGCTATTGGAGAAAATTACCGGGTTTGCTGGTCTCAGAATATCTCTTTAATTGCTCGGCCTTTCCTAACCTCCCCAACTTTCTGTAAGCTTCGGCTTCGTAAGACAAATCCAAAACGGGAATCTCCATTTCTTTCAGGACCACTAACCTCTTGTGTTTATCAATATTCACTGGATCTTCCCACTCATCCTCATGAAATTTCTGTATCGCCCCCATAACCTCAACCAGTATTCCATCGATTTTAAAAGCACCAAAATGAGACCGTATCTGGCCAGTAGAAGAGAATTCAACCTCCTCAACGAGGTTTTCCCGGAAGAGCCGCTCCATTTCGTAAGCGCCGGGTTCATCCGTTTGAATATCTATGTCATCGGGATTTACGGGCATACCCTGAAGGCAGAAGGAAACGCTCCCGGTTACCGCCCAGGTTACTTTACTATCTTCCAATTCCGAATATAACCTTCGCAGAACGTCTATGTATTTTCGTGGAAGCATGAGTAAAAGCAGATTAGTAAAAATGAACTTAAAGAAGTTTTTTAATTTTACCTGAACTCCTAAGCCTATCCAAGGTAACGGAAATCAACTGGATCCAAATGAACTGTTACCCGGATCCAAATTGCTTAAAAAGGTCGTTTTCAAAAAGAACAGCTAACCCCAAACAATTGAATTAACTTCGGGGAAGCAATACATTTTATGAAAGTTTTTGCTATTCACGGACTAAGTAAAGAAATCGCTTGAATCTCGCTATCCTCACCCATAAGGTGGGGCATTACGCCCGATTCATGGCTTTGCCACCATGATTTCAAATTAACTACAAACAGACGCATTCATCCCCGACCACGAGACGGCGTATTCTGCGTGAGTTAATTAAAAATCCAACCTCGCCGAAAGATGAGTACGCCTTTTAATTTGCAATTTAACCATAATTGCTATTAGTTTGCTTACCAGGGACTAGGAGGAAAACATAGTTGACCAACTCGAGGACAAAAAGGATAAGGATTGGGTTATTATTAACGCTAGCACTTATTGCTTTTACATTCGGGTTAGTCAATGTCATGGATTATTTCTGGTTCCAGAAAAAGTTTCATTCAGTATTCCCAAAAGCGTAAAGCCCAAAATGGCCGACAAATTCCGGAGCCTGACCCAGAGGTCTCATTCCCTGCCGGCGCTGGTCGGGGCGACTTTCCTTATGGCTCTGGGAATTACCCTAGCGGAATTTCCCTGCACAGCTGGATTTCCCGTCGTATGGACCGGTATCCTAAATACCCAGGGTATAACGGGACCAACTTTCGGAATACTTTTTCTCATCTATATGAACATCTATTTACTGAACGAACTACTTGTCTTCGGGACCGTCAGCATTACTTCCACAATCGAGCAAACTGCAAGAAGAACATGGCAGGGTCCTAAAGTTGGTTGGCGGTAGCCCGATGTTGACGCTAGCAGTTAGTTTCCTGTTCGCGCCGGAATTGATGACCAGCTTG
>CAZYPS010000213.1:0-1581 GCA_964649445.1 uncultured Thermotogae bacterium
GAAACCCAGAAGAGGCTGAGAGGCGATACGGCGAGGACTACCTTCCCGAGATGGCCGATCCTCAGGCAACAAAGCATAAACCTCTTTTAGTAAAGGACGGGGAGGACTTCGGAGTGGTGGTCGATTCCGTCGGATTATGTAAATCGGCCGGGAGTTTTGTATTAGCGGAGATATACTGGGACGCAGTTTCCGACGGAATTACTTATGCAACCGGTTTAAATTTCTCCAAAGATAAACTCAAAGATATCGGCGAGAGAGTCTATAATCTGATGAGAATTTATAATTCTAAAATGGGTATAAGCTCTGAAGATGACACTTTACCCTCGAGATTCCTAGAAGAGGAATCCCCTTCAGGCAGGGCAGAAGGAAAAGTATGCAGGTTAGACGAGATGCTCGACGAATACTACGAACTTCGGGGCTGGGATAAGGAAACCGGACTACCCACTGATGAAACCCTTGAACGACTGGGACTGGACGAACTTAGGACAGAGGAATAAAGTGCCCATAATTTTCTAAAAATCCGTTATGTATTTATAGAGCAAAAAGGTAGAATATATGGTTTGGAGATGAACTTCAAGTAGGTGTTAATTGGGTATGAAATGGTTGAGGTTTATGAACAACCTTGTTAAACTGTCTAACAAGTTAATGAGGAACTACATTTTTATCTAGATACTAACCTTTAGTACCCAGGATAAGGTAGGCACTTTTGGGCTCCCTTCAACAAGCCGGAGAAGATCATTTGACCAAACCAACGAATAATGCAAAGTGTAAACATTTTTAAAGACGTTACGGAGGTAAACTTTGAGTAGACGTGCCCAATCGGCCAGTATATTGACCGTGGACGTAGGTACTTCCTCTTTAAAAACTGCCCTGTATGACCAACAAGGTAATGTACAGAGCAAGGAGATAAAGCGTTACTCCTATAATTCACCGGAATCTGGCTGGGCTGAAGGTGATCCACTTAACTGGTGGGAGGGCCTTAAAAATAATCTTTACAAATTGAAAGAAGGCCCTCACGAAATGAGCCATGTCGGAGCTATTTCATTTACCGGTCAGATGCATACCGGAATACTTTTAGATAAAAATAAAGAACCAATTGAACCAACGATTCTCTGGCTTGATCAACGGGCGGATCAGGAGGCAGAAGAGCTTAGGAACGAATTCAATCTCCCCCCTTATAAAATTAGCAGTGCTTACACAATGCCCAAGTTACTCTGGTTGAAGAAAAACCACCCGCAAAAACTCGAAAAAGCTGAAAAAATATTATGGCCCAAGGACTATCTCCGGTTTAAACTGACCGGAGAGATACTGACAGACGTAACGGAAGCTGGCGGATCAGGCATGCTAAACTGGCAAAGCAAAGAATGGGAAAAGGAAAGAGTAAAAAGAGTAGGTTTAAGTATGGACCAGCTTCCAACATTACAAAATCCTGATGAGAGTGCAGGAAGCATCAAAAAAGAATTTTTAGAAAAATTTGGGTTGAGCAAGAAAACCAAGGTTCTCACAGGTGTTGGCGTCGTTGCTGCATTAATGGGGGGTGCGCCTCCCGATGAAGGAAGAGTCACCTGTACTCTCGGCAGT
>CAZYPS010000214.1:0-1572 GCA_964649445.1 uncultured Thermotogae bacterium
CTGGGGCAAACGCCCCGTGCTGAAATAAATCGAGGGTAACAGCGCGATCAGGAACTTCGATCCCGTTATCGAACTCACGAACGCGGGGAGAATTAGATCTATGTCGGCAAGACGGCTGCTGGATCTAAGAAAGGTTCCGTGGATCACGCCGCCGATAAAGTTTCTTTTCTCCGACTCTACTTTATCTTTCATTATCCAGGGAGATACAAAACACCTTTTTGGACCCAAGCTGTAAATAATTATACCGGGACAATCTTTAACTGGAAAGTTCCAGACCTTCTTAGGTTGGCTCAGATTTTACGCCATTTAGTAGTACAAAAATAATCACATATGCGTTGCTTAGGCAGGAGTCAAAGGACAAGCCGCAATGCAGGTTGAGCAGTCACTACCGTTGTCAATCCAGAACTGATAGCACTTATAACCGTCCACTGGCCACCGGAGAATCCCCGGGTTATTTGCCGGGCAACTGGTTTCGTAAGTAGGTTCTTTACTTTTCGAAATGGCTTCTACTTCGCAGGCTTCGCTACAGATCCTGCAGGTTCGGCAGTTTTCCAGAAGCGGTCGATCAAGTGGCTGGTCTTCGACGAGATTCATGTCGGTAAAGACCTTGCAAATTTTCAGGCAGGAACCCAATTCCGGATTTATCAGCAGTCCGTTGCGCCCGAGTCTACCTAATCCAGCGTCCATAGCCAGAGGGATACTTAATCCCGTATCGTTACCAGCCGGCCAGGCTTTGTACCCGAGTCGACGGATGAATTCCGCCAAACAGGAAATAAGAAAAGCCATTCTGGAGTAAGATATGGCGGATTCTCTGGCGGCAGGAAAACTCGGAGAGGTTTTGGTTGGTTCAGGATCCACCGGGATCAAAGCAACGATAGCGTGGCTGTAGTCAGTGCCCATTTCCACTGGTTCGCCGCTCCTGTTCTTGGTATAGATCCACCTCCGATCGACTTCCGTTATCCCAACCGCCTCAGCACCGTAATACCGACCAGCTCGTTTGACCTCTCTTGCCAATACTTCCGGATCATTCGTCGGAGGGGAAAGGACGGGTTTGTCCATTACGTTTTTTTCCGTGTCCTGAGGTTCTGGATCGAATGCACTGGAAAAGTGATCGTAAACGGACCAGCCTCCTATCGCCCTCGCCAGTTCAAACGGGCTCCGTTCAACATTTGCTTTTAATATCTCCTCCGTACGCTCGTACATCCCATGACCATAAAAAGGTGCGGTTTCATCGCTGTCTATCTTGCTAAATACAGTCTCGCGGCGGTCAAATCTTCCATGAACTGAATCCTCGATTAACTCGCTCGGAAAGTTTTTACCCACGACTCCCTCCGGAAGTTTTCACGTTACTCTTTTTGCGTAGTCGGAAGTTTGTAGTCTCTCGTTTACGCCCACTCCAGCAAGCAAGCCGCCGTAGGTCGGTAGCCTCAAACCCAGGTTGATCTTTTCGTCATCTCCTTTTCCTTTCGACAAAGTTCAGGACTTATTTAAGTCAAAGAGTCACTACTTTCGTATCCCCTTTTAGATAATTGGTCAGGGGTTTACCCATCCCGTACACGTCGACACCCAGCT
>CAZYPS010000215.1:0-1561 GCA_964649445.1 uncultured Thermotogae bacterium
TGGGCAGAATGCCTCACTTGGATTTAACCCATTTATTCCCCTCTAATTGTTCCACCAAATCTTCCATCTCCAACTGAAATATTATATGGGATAACCGGGCCGCGGAAAAGTCGGTGCGAGCGACTAGATCGTTAAAATGAATCGGTTCGTAATCCAGCTGAGAGTATACCTCTTTCTGATCTTTATCCAAATGAGTCTCCAGATCTTCTTCATCTGGGTCATCAAACGGCAGAGCTGCCTGAATATCCCGGAATTCTTCCACCACGTCGGAAGCATCCTCGACCAGCTTTGCCCCGTCCTTGATCAATCCGTGAGTTCCTTTCATCGTAGGGCGGCGAACGTCCCCGGGGACCGCAAATACCTCTCTCCCCTGGGAGAGGGCATCATGAGCGGTTATCAGTGCGCCGCTCGACTCGGGAGCTTCCACGACGATGGTTCCCCTCGTAAGACCGCTTATTATTCTATTTCTCTGAGGGAAAGTCCACTTAGTCGGTCTCTGGTCAAAGGGAAATTCAGTGATGACGGCACCGTTTTTCGTAATCTTCCTCATCAGGTTGGCGTTGCTCTTTGGATAGGTATGTCCGAATCCAGTACCCATTACCGCAACTGTCCTTCCACCCGATTCCAGCGCGGACCTATGACTGTAAGTGTCTATACCCCTGGCCATACCGCTAACAAGTGTTAACCCCTCCCTGACCAGCTGGCCGGCCAGTTTTTTCGCTATTTTTTTACCGTAGTTCGTGTTTTTTCGGGTACCAACCATCGCCACTCCCAGCTGATCGTCCTCTTTGTACTCACCCTTCACGTAGAGTACCGGGGGCGGCTTGTCTATAGCGCGCAAAGAATCCGGGTACGCTTCGTCTTCCAGGGTGATTACGTCAACGTTTAGCTCACGACATCTTTCTAGCTCCTGATTTACACTTTCTTCGTCTCGAGCTTCACAGAACTCGTCAGCTGCCTCCTGGAATCCGTCGAGAGACTCCAGCTCTTCTCTGGAAGCCTCCCAGATTGCCTTCACCGACGGAAAATAATTCAACAACAAATGAAATCTTGCGGGAGTGGTTGCGGGATTCATATTAATTCCGATCCAGTACTTCGTACTGTCTTTCATCGTTTCACCTTGTCTTATGTGTTAGAGGTTATTTACATTTAAAATATTAATTAAACCGGCTCAGAACAAGAAAAAAATTAAAAATAATAGTGAAAACCAGAACCAAACGTCATACCGAATCGGTCGATTCCCTGTCCCTGCATACCAAACTCCAGGTTAATTCGGAAACTATCGGAAAACACTCGAAAACTGACTCCACCCGTTCCCACCAGGGATATTTCGGATGCGTCGGAACCAAAATTATAAGCACCACCTCCGGCGATGTAGAAATCGACCGTCTCCCCGTCCGACAATTTTGCCAGACCCCGAACGGATACGGTTCCATTCACGCCAGAGAATTGACTCGACCACAATATCGCGTTGACTTCGCCACCCAATCTCGGAGCGATCCAGAACCGGGAACTAAGTCCTCCGGAAGGGTAAACGAACTGGGAACCAAACCCGTATTTG
>CAZYPS010000216.1:0-1534 GCA_964649445.1 uncultured Thermotogae bacterium
CAGTATAAATATCTCGGCAGTCCCATTTTTCTGAGATATTTCCTATTTAACCTCCCTCCATCAACTAAAAATTGTATAATTTTATTGAAGTAACAAGCCAGAAGTTTATCTCTCATTAGAATTTAACTTATATTTCCGGACAATAGCGAATTACTCGATCGTCGTTGTTTTCAGGTTGACCCCGACCATCCCGGTTTGAAGTACTTATGAAGATACAATCGCCTTCTGGTCCAAGGGTCACCGCGCGTAGACGGCCATAACCGTCCAGTACGGTTTGGTCTTTTGTTATCTCGCCATCTTCATTAAGTTCCAGTCGATGGAGTTTGCTTTCTTTGAGTGTGGCCAAATAAAGTGTATTTGGTCCGAAAAAGCTAATTCCGGCTGGAGCTATCGTCGGAGTCCAATCCCATAAAGCAGGCTCGTAATCTTCCGTATCTGTACCACCTACTTCAGGCCAGCCGTAGTTCCTGCCCGGGTGGAGTCTGTTTATTTCGTCATTTGCAGCTGGACCGTGTTCGCTTATGTAAATCTCGCCTGTACCGGGCCGAATATCGAGTCCCTGAGGGTTTCTGTGACCCAGCGTAAATACAGGGCTTTCGGGGAAGGGGTTACTTTCGGGTATATCTCCGTTCCTTTCAATTCTTAACACTTTGCCGTTCATACTTTTTTTGTCCTGGGCAAGCGAACCTTGGGCGGAATCTCCCATCGTGACCAGTAGTTTTTCCTCAGGACCAAAGGCGAGCCGACAACCGTCATGGATGGAAGAGGCATTCATGCCATCGAGTAGTATTTCTCTTTCGCGAATTCCGCCTCCGTTTACCCGAAACCGTTCTACGACGTTCTCGAGCCTTCCGTCAGTTCGGCGCGTGAAACAGGCATACATGAGTTGGTTGTCCTGGAATGCAGGGTCGAGAGCCAATCCCATCAAGCCTGACTCTCCCCTTTCGACTACAGGGAGTTCTCCGAGCTTTTGGACTTCATCTCCGTCCCATACCAGCAAATTACCCCGGCGCTCGCTCATATAGAGATTACCGTTGGGACCCCAGGCCAGTTCCCAGACCGTGTCGAGATTTTCAATTACAGTCTCTATCTTTTGGGCTCGTGCCGTAATTCCGGTAAGAAAAAAACCGACGACTAATAATCCCAGTAAAATCAAGGTTAAAATTCTTTTCCCGTTGATCATACTACACCTCCTACTATATCGGAAAAGCCTAAATGCCTAATTCGCTGCAGCCGCTGCTGGTTCCGGCTCCGCTTTTCTGCCACTCAACTCTTCCCCCACTCTCCCGAGCAGTCTGGCATTTATCGCGACTATAACGGTGGAAAGCGACATCAAAGCCGCGCCCATGGCTGGAGAAAGAAGTATTCCGTATCCGTAAAGCACCCCGGCTGCAAGAGGTATGGCGAAGGCGTTGTATCCTGTGGCCCACCAGAGGTTCTGGACCATCTTGCTGTAGGTAGCTCTTGAGAGTTGAACGATTGCGGTAAAGTCACGTGGATCGGACCGAACCAGGACGACGTCGGCTGCCTCTAT
>CAZYPS010000217.1:0-1515 GCA_964649445.1 uncultured Thermotogae bacterium
AGAGACGACCGGGGACTCTCATATTACCCGTCTTTGGAATTTCCCATGTATAATCGTCGATTTTATTAAGTTCGTATTTTCTGTTATTCATAGTATTAACCTCTGTTTAAAATCCTGTACCCAATTATCTTCAAATTTCCCTAATATAACAAATATTGTCTTTAGACCCCTATTTTATCTTGTTGCTCACCGTTCGATAAAACCGCAGGCGATTTCCCCGGCGTGGAAATCGCTCTTTCAGCAAGCTGAACGTCCGATCTCGGCCTCGCTCTCCACCCTTTCTTTTTGTCTATGAAAGGGTTCCGGACCGAGAAAATTCCAGCGACGCGGCGCATATGTCTGACCGAATCGGGAATTACCTGAGGCTTGCCTCAGGTAATTCCCAGTGAGGGATATTACCATAACCGAATGGGTTTAGGTATTTATGGGTAATACTTCCTGTAAGGGAGTACCACTATCATGAAGAGAACAGTTTGAGCACGCGAGTCGGAAATTTCTCGGGCCGGGGCCCGGAGGTCTAAAAGGAGAGCTGACGAAAGGGTGGAGCCATGCCCGCTCGGCCTCCGATAGGATTTTCCTGAACGGTCAGCAACAAGATAAATTAGAAATGTGGAATTATAATTTAAGAGAAGGGACTTGTGAGTCGAAAAATAGTAGTATCGTTAAACGTCGACCACGAACCTGCACCTCCAACCGTCCTCAGTCTGGTTTATCTCCAGCCCCTGATAGGTAACCGCTTTTACCTCCGTGCCCAGTTCGTGTTTCTCCGGATCGATCTTTTCTCCCTCGGCCGCCCCTTCTAAACTGTAGCCCGAACTGGTTTCAGTAATGTTGAGGTTAGAAAATTTTCCGTACACTTGTCCCTTAAGGTTGCTCAACGATAACAGCTCACTTAGCCACTCGTACAATAAATCTTCCAGATCGGATCCGCTCAGTTCCAGTTCCAGTGATTCTTCTTCCTGAATCTGATCTATATCGACCATCAGGCTGAAAATTGCCTGCCCCGTTTCTCCGAATAACTCCTCCAGTTTATTGCTGGTAACTTCCAGACCAATATCAGCGCCGTGATCCAGATATTTATAGCTCAACTGGATTTACCGAGGTTCAGGCGAAACACCGGGTCGTACACCGGGCCTCCGGATTTTAAAGTACTTTCCATCAGCGTTAACTGGTCGATCGAGACAGCCCAGTTAGTTTCTAACCTGTGATTTTTTAAATGATTTCCCAGCCGTTCAATTTTTGCTTCGTTGTCGTCTTTTGTCCGACCAAGCGTAACGTGAGGTACGTAATCCCTTTTCTCTTTTTCGAATCCCAAATCTACCAGTCTTGACGCCAAATCATCCTGAAGTCGGAATATATCATCGGGAGGAGAGTTGGAGCCGAGCCAGATTACCTTGGGAAAACCGGGATTGGGAAAACCGCTCAGCTTATCGATAGTCATCTCAAACGGGTTCGTTTGGGCAGCAGACTTTTCTGCCTGTTGTTTAATTCCAGGGACTTCTTTTTTATTTATGT
>CAZYPS010000218.1:0-1511 GCA_964649445.1 uncultured Thermotogae bacterium
TATGTGGTGGAAAATCACAATTTTCGGCCTCATCGCAGTGATCGTGCTGGGTACTACCCTGGTTTTTGTAGACAAGAGATTATTCGATAGAAAGGTTGAGAAGGAAGCACGAGAACTTTTTGAAGCGACAGTTACCGGAGAGCCCGAAGCAATAACTGAAGAAGACCTGAGTGGCTTACCGGAACCCGTACAGAGACATTTAAGGTACGCCGGGGTCGTGGGGAGAAAGAAAGTGAATTCAGTTCGTTTAAGGCAAGAAGGGCGCTTCCGGCAGGGGGAGGACGGTACCTGGATGGATTTCGAGGCCGAACAGTATTATACGACCGAACAGCCGGGCTTCATCTGGAAGACCGACATGAGTTTTCTGCCGCTCTTCTCGGTCGTCGGGCGAGACAAATACTACAACGGAGAGGGAAACATGCTAATAAAGTTCCCTCCCTTTATAAAAATAGCGGACGCCGGGGGCGACGACATAGACCAGGGGACGCTCGTCAGGTACCTGAACGAGATCATGTGGTTCCCAACTACGTATCTAAGGGACTACATCACCTGGGAACCAATCGACTCCTCCTCCGCCAGGGCGACTCTGACTGATCACGGAACAACAGTGTCAGCAGTTCTATACTTTGACGAAACTGGAAGATTGGTCGACTTTGTCGCAGATCGCTACTATTCCGGTAACGACGAAACGACCCTCGAGACCTGGACTACACCCATTAAGGAATACGGCGAAATGGAAGGACTCCGTATTCCGGTCAAAGGGGAAGGGGTTTGGGAGCTGGATTCAGGAAGTTTTACTTATATCGAACTACAGCTCACCGAGCTGGAATATGATGTACCAGAAGTATATTAACGGACTTTTTGGGAGAAATGAGCCAGGCTACATCATCTTGTTTTTCGGTCGAGAATAGCCGAAACAATAATGTCTACGAAGTTAAAAGAACCTTAATTAATAAACTCTTTCCAGCGCCCGGACGTGCCGGCAAAAAAGGTGGGCAAAGCCCCAGATTGCTGGAGTTATCGGTCTCGCCTCGGTTTCGATCTCGTCCGTATAGCTGACTTTTCCTAGCTCAGTCTGATGGAAAGAAATTGTATGACTCTAGGAACGCACGAGAGAGCCACCTTCTTCGCTTACAACTGTGTGGGGGGTTGTCGATCTGCGTGATACATATTCGGTGCTTGCCCAGTGGAATAATGATGAGATTTTCAGGTGAATGACCCATTTACCCTCTTTATGACCCATTTATGACCCATTTATGACCCATTTAGAATGTATAGTGGGTAGCCCTGCCTTTTCCTTTCTTCTGCAATACCTCCTTATCCACCAAGTCAGAAAGATCCCGCTTTGCGGTTTCCCTGGTAACATCATTTAGGTTCCTGTATTCGCTATTAGAAATTTGCTTGTTCTCTTTTACATACTCTATTGCTTTCCTCTGTCTATCGTTCAATTCAAGTCTTTCAAGGTAGCTCTCGGTCAACTTTGATTTTCTAAGTGTAACAATAAAACTGCT